>CAJXCX010000059.1:0-5761 GCA_913051685.1 uncultured Spirochaetales bacterium | reverse complement strand
CTCTCAGTCAATTTTTTAACAAAGAAAACTGGAATTGCTCCTACGGAGGTAGCAAGGCCGGCAAGAAGGCTAGCTATAAATCCAAGAAGAATAATATCCATAATGATGGAATACTAATCTATAATATAAAATCATAAAGGTCAAAGGGATTAAATAAGAATGAGAGTGTGCATTTTGTTTGGATCAACTAGCTCTTCAACCGAAGAAGCGGCCCTAAGAATAAAAAACAATTTAGAGATACAATATGAAGTAGATATTTACAATGTCTACAAGCAGGACATAACAATTATAAATCAATATAGAAATATAATTATTGGATGCCCAACGTGGGACATTGGATTACTACAAGAAGATTGGAGAGGAATATTTCCTAGTATTGACAAGATTGATTTTACAAAAAAAAAGATTGCATATTTTGGAGCCGGAGACCAGTTCGTCTATCCAGATACTTTTCTTGATGCATTAGGAATTCTCGAGGAGAAGATTGCTTCCCTTGGAGGAGAAACAATTGGGTATTGGTCATCTGAAAATTATAAATTTAAAACCTCAAAGGCATTACGAGGAAAAAAATTTGTTGGGCTAGGATTCGATAACGACAATGAGCCAGAAAAAACAACCGAGAGAATTGATAAATGGTGTAAGATTATTGAAAAAGAATTTATTGAAGAAAATAAGTAGCAAATCCCAGTACGCAAAGCAAAGTTAGCCAAAAAAGCATAAAAAGTCTTAAATCACCTCTTGCTTCTTCTCTTTTGTCAGATGTTCGAGCTCGAAATCCTTGAGAAATAAATATTAAATTGCCTGCAAGTTGTACACAAACTGTATTGATAAGCAAAAGCAAGAAGGCCCCAAAGGCCAATTCGTATTGATTGTATGCAAGCAAAATAGCCAAGCAGGCCGCCGGTGGCAACAAGGCTACCGAAACCATGACTCCAACTAAAGCTGCTGATATACCTGTAGTCATTGACAATGCCGCCGCAGCACCAGAAGCTAGCGCAAGCACAATATCCCCAATGCCAACCGTTGTTCTTGATAGTATTTGGGGGCTTTGAAAATTAATATCTGCAAATAAAGAAATTCCATAACCCAAACTTAGTGATATCAAAATTCCTAAAACAAGTGAAGTTAGAGATGAAATTATAAGCTGCTTATTCCCTATAGATGCCGCGAACGACAGTGCTATATTAGGACCTAGCAAAGGAGCGATAACCATAGCTCCAACAACGACAGCAATGTTGTCCTCGGATAAACCTATCGTAACAACGATAGTTGACAAAGCAACCATAAAAATATAGTTCAAATTAAGATCTACGCCTTTTATGACTTGCTCATATAGTTCTTCTCGAGTTCTTTTTGGTTTTTTATCTTTCTTCTCGGTTGACTCTGTTAATTCCTCTTGCATCCTTGGGATGGAAGCGTCAACAGGTAAGATTAGAATCTTGGCATTTTCGTCGCCTTCCTTTTCAAACAGTATTTGCAAACTATCTAAAACCGCCTGACGAGAATCGTCGGTAACCACCATGGTAAAAACCTGCCTTCCATCTTCAAGTTCAGATGACCACCAACAATCAACAACTCCTTGCTTTTCAGCAATAGTTAACAAAATGCGTTTATACTTAGAGTTGCAAATTACTTCACATATTCTCATTGCACAATCCTATCATATGACTAAAAAATTATAATTCTTAAACACGCGTTGGCCAATACCCCGGCAGCCACGTCATCCATTGTAATACCAAGTCCACCGCCAAGCTTTTCGCAATCCTTAACGAATAAAGGTTTCCATACGTCGAATAGTCTAAAAAGAAGAAATCCTGTAGCTAAATTTAATATAGAAAAGGGAACGAATAAGACTGCAACAAAGAATCCTGCCACCTCATCAATTACCACAACATTAGGATCCTTAGCATTGAAGATTTTTATAGAATAGTGTGAAAATATTATAGAAATTAGAATTATTATTAGAGTAATAAAACAAAATTGCATCGAAGATGGTTGAAAGCATATGGTGATAAAATAATAGAAAATTGCACCCATCAGTGTTCCAAAAGTTCCCGGCATTTTAGGAAAATAGCCAGAATAAAAAAAAGTTGAAACTATTTTCAGAAAGCTATTCATTTAAGAGACATTATGTTTTTATATGAACAATTAATCAACTGTTTAAAAAGGAAAATAAATTAATGATATACTACATGCAATGTTAGAGATTAGATTGCATCTTTCCCTCTTGTTTCTTTTTTCTTGTATCGTCAGTTTGCCTTTATCGTCTATTGCTAGGGAAATGGAAGTAACGGCTGTCAGATTGGAAAAGAACAATGCCTCCTCGGTAATCGAGCTGCACTCAAATGCTATGGCGTTTCAAGAATACACATTAAGCGCTGAGGTTTCAGGGAACATAATCAAAATAACCAAGCTGGAAGGGGAAAAAGTAGATGCAAATAAAATCTTTGCCAAAATCGATAGTGTTAAATACGAAATAGCCTTGAAGAACTCAGAACAACAACTCTTCGCAATTGAAGCAGAACTGAAGAAATCAAGTTTAAAACTCGAGAGATACCACGAGCTACTCCTTAAAGAAATAATTTCACAGCAAGAATTTGAAGAAGTGCTCTACCAAGAAAAAAATTTGTTATCCAAATTTAATTCACAATTTGAAGATGTAAGAAAAGCTAAGCTAGATTTAGACAAATGCCATATAAGGCCAAATTTTAACGGGATAATCTCAAAAAAATATATCAACGAAGGTGATTTCGTTAACGTTGGAGATAAATTGTTTAAAATTACAAATAGTGAAACATTAGAAATTAGTATCTACATCCCCGACTTGTACATTAATAAAATCAACAAGGGGGCAAGTGCGCTGATAAAAACAAAGAGTCTTGGAAATATAGAAACCAAAATTGACAGAATTATTAGTAGAGTTGAAAACACAACTGGAACATTTATGGCTAAAGTATATTTAGACAATTCCGTTGGTATAGTTCCTGGAGAAGAAATTATCGTGGAAGTCGGACTACATAGCGACCCCAACACGTTACGAATCAATAAAGACTGTGTTGATAATACCGAGAATGGGAAATTCGTCTATAAAATTATTAAAAACAAAGTGCACCCCGTAGAAATCAAAATTATTGAAGATCAAAATGACTATTTTCTCGCCAGGGGGGACTTGAAAGAAGGAGATCTCGTCGTTCTTGAAGGAAACGAAACATTAATACCGGGTCAAAAAGTTAAAGTAATTTCAATAAAGGAATGAGATGAATATTTCAGATTATTCTGTTAAAAATTTTATCACAATTGTTTCTATCGCATCTTTATTTCTAATTTTTGGAATCATATCTTTTAAATCAATTCCGATTCAACTAGTCCCCACCGTCGATAAACCAGAGATTGCGGTTATAACAAACTGGTCAGGTGCTAGCCCTGAAGAGATTGAAAGTGAAATAATAATCCCTCAGGAAGACAAACTTAAGAGCCTTGAAGGATTAGATTCCATCGAAAGCACAAGCATTGAAGGTAAAGGAGAGATAACTTTAAAGCTTAAAGAGGGAAGAAATCTGGATACCACGATTATTCGAGTTTCAAATCTTCTAAGTCAAGTTAAAGATTTGCCCTTTAATTCCGACAAGCCTATTATTCGATCTGTTTCTTCCGATACCTCACCAATTGCTTGGTTTATATTAAAAACCAAAAGCACTGTGCCAATACACGAATATAAAGATTTCGCAGAAGATTTTATTAAAACAAGATTTGAAAGAGTACCGGGTGTTGGTGCATCTAATGTATTTGGTGGTAGGTCGAAGCAGGTACATATAGTCATTGATAATAACAAGATGGCCCTCATGGGTTTGAGCCTGATTGATATCAGCAACACCATAAGGGACAGCAATGCTGATATAAGTTCGGGGGTTATCGAAGAAGGGAAAAGAAAATATTTAGCCAGAACTACCGGGGAATTCACCAGTTTGTCCGATATTGGCAATCTAGTTGTAAGAAAAATAGGGAATAATGTCGTTCGGCTCAAAGATATATCGAATATATCGTTTGCATATGAAGACGAAGATTATTTGGTTCGACATTTAGGAAATGAGGCGATAGCCATTAATGCAATAAAAGAAACAAGGGCAAATACGGTTGAGGTTTTTGACAAGTTGCTCTTAGAAGTGGACAGCCTTAACAAAGGCGTCTTGCAGCAAAACGACTTAAAATTAACAAATGTTTATTCGGACACATTCTATATCAACTCGTCAATCAATTTTGTAAGACAAAATTTAATATTTGGTGCAATTCTCGCTGTCATCATTTTGCTCTTATTTCTAAAATCCTTTAAAACGGCCTTGATTATTTCTGTTGCGATTCCCACAAGTATAATTAGCTCTTTTATCGTTTTTGATATTTTAGGAAGGACAATTAACCTCGTAAGTCTTGCCGGTATGAGCTTTGCGGTTGGAATGGTCTTAGATAACTCCCTAGTTGTTTTGGAGAATATATTTTCTAAGATAGAAGCTGGGATAAAGGATTCCAAAGAAGCTTGCGTAAAGGCAACTCAAGAAGTTTCCGGAGCTATTTTTGCAAGCTCACTTACAACTATAGTGGTCTTTATACCGATTTTCTTTCTTACTAACGAAATTGGTCAATTGTTCAAAGACATAGCTATAGCTATATCGGTATCGATATTTCTGAGCCTATTGGTTTCGTTGACGCTAATCCCAGGTATATCATCAAAGATACTTAGTCCAAATCAGGACAATATTAGTATAAAAAATAAGTATTTTTTAAGGCTCTTTAGGAGGTTGGACCTGGTCGCGATATCTATAAAGAGCAAGATACTATCTTCGTTAGAGATAGTTTTAAACTCTCAAAGAAAAACATTTATATCTTTTTTCTTGATAATTGCATTATCTCTTTTAACAACGTACGTAATTTTCCCAAAAACAGAATATCTCCCTGAAGGAAATAGGAATCTTATTATCTCCATACTGATTCCACCGCAAGGATACAATATAGAAAAAATAAAGAATGTAGGAAGGGGGGCGGAAAAAAAGCTGGAAAAATTCTGGAAAGACGATGGGTTAAAAAAAGATGGAATTGCTAACTTTTTCTTTGTTGCAAGACCAAATTCAGTTTTTATGGGTGCCGTAGCAAATAAACCTAGCAGCATTAAGCGGTTTATACCAGAATTAAGAAATGCTGTATCTGGGAACCCAGGATTTATTGCGATTGTAAATCAGTCAAGCTTATTTAGTAGATCGATTGGCGAGAGAAGGTCTGTGGAAATTGACATACAAGGTGCAGATTATGATTCAATACTGGGGCTCTCGAGAATTATATTTGGCAAATTGTCTTCTTCGTTTTCAAGCTTTCAAATCAGGCCAAAGCCAAGCTTGTCTAGTTCGAACCCAGAAATAAAAATCAAGCCTAAAAACGCTAATTTGGATGATGTTGGATTGACATCAAGAGACTTGGGCTTGATAGCAAACATTGTGGTTGATGGTGCATTGATAACTAAGTTTAACGACAAAGGAAATGAAATTGATGTCAAACTAAGATCAAAAGCCCCTGCTGACATCAGTACTCGTGATATCAACACCCAATTTATTTATCACAATAAGAAACTGTTTCCCATATCACACGTAGCCAATGTAGATATCGTTAATTCAGCACAACAAATAAATCATGTTGAACAACAAAGAACCATAAAATTACAAATAAGTCCGAGTGAGGAAACCAATATAGAAGAAGCAGTTCAAATGATAGAACA
>CAJXCX010000058.1:0-5812 GCA_913051685.1 uncultured Spirochaetales bacterium | reverse complement strand
ATTTACAAGGAATTCTCAGAAAAAAAATAAAAAAATAACAAAAATATCCACGAGGAAAGCTAGCGAAAAAGTGTTAGACATTCTTGTACCTAAGATACCTGAGTTGGTTGGCGGTTCCGCGGATTTAACTCCATCGAATAATACCAAGATAAAATCAATGCCGGAAATTACATCCAAAAATTACGGAGGCAAGTATATACATTATGGAGTTAGGGAGCATGGAATGGCTTCTATAATGAACGGCCTTTCTTTGCATAAAGGCGTAGTCCCTTACGGTGGAACTTTTCTTATATTTACCGATTACTGCAGACCTTCAATGAGATTGTCGGCCATAATGGGTCTAAAAGTGATTTACATTATGACTCATGACTCCATTGGTCTGGGAGAAGATGGGACAACGCACCAGCCTATTGAGCATCTCTTGGGTTTAAGATCGATACCTAATCTTTATGTTTACAGACCATGTGACCTAAATGAAACTTTGGAATGTTGGGTAGATGCTTTAGTATCCGACCAGACCTCGATAATCGCATTATCTAGACAAGATTTGAGTGTATTAACAGAGCCACGAAATATTAATATGAAGAATGCTCCCGAAGCTTCCGCAAAGTTGATTTTTGGCTCTCAAAGCAAAAGAGATATTACTATTATTGCTTCTGGTTCCGAGGTTGAAATAGCTGTTGCTGCTGCAAAGAAAATGTCAGATAATAATCTTAAGGCCACTGTGATTTCCATGCCATGTGTTGAGAAATTTTTAGAAAAACCAACAAGCTTTAGAAAGACAATCTTAGGCAAGGCTCCAATGATGGTAGTTGAAGCAGGTCTATCGTTAGGATGGAGATCTTATTTTGATGACTTATCCAATGCTATATCGGTAGAAAGTTTTGGAGCTAGTGCACCCAAAGAGCAATTATATAAGCATTTTAAAATCACTCGAGAAAATATAATTAGCAAAGCTCGCAAGATTATTAAAAGATAATATTCTTGACTTTGAACCAATACTAATTTAAATTTTTCCTTTTGTTGGAGATTATATGCCCGGTATACACGTAGGAAATAATGAGAATCTAGAAAATGCTCTTAGGAGATTTAAACGTCAGGTTGAAAAAGGCGGTATTTTGTCTGACGCTAAGAGAAAGGAGTATTTCGAGAAACCAAGTGAAACCAAAAAAAAGAAGCTATTTGCTGCCAAAAAAAGATTAAACAAGAAAAAACGACGATTTAAATAATTTTTTACATGCCATCCAATGAGCAATATACCAATTTCGAAGATCTTTTAAGTAAGACCTCAATTGTAGAATATATTGAAAAAAACTGGGCTCCTCTCAAAAAAACCGGTTCTAATTTTTTGACTCGTTGTCCTTTTCATGATGATACGAACCCCTCTATGTCGATTAACAATGAAAAAGGCTTGTATCATTGTTTTTCATGTAAAGCGGGCGGAAATCTTGTTACTTTTGTAAAGGAATTCAAAAATCTCAGTTCTGCCGAGGCTTTAGAAGAAATATGCGATTTTTTTGATATAAAATTAAGAAAAACAAATGTCAATTTTCAAGAAGATATAAGCCACAAAAAAGAACTATATGATATAAACAAACTAATCTCCATGCTTTTTAATAAGTATCTCTTGGAAAGCAAAAACACTGACAAAATCATCGGTTATCTGAAAAAAAGAGGTTTTAATAAAAAAGACATTGTCGAAAACAATTTGGGGTTTGCTCCGAACAAATGGGATTTTGTCCCTTCTTTTCTGAACAAAAAGAAAATTCAATTGAGCTACGCGGAAAAACTGGGATTAATTGTAAAAAAAGAAAACGAGAATCGCTACTATGATTTTTTTAGAAATAGAATTATTTTCCCTATAAAAAACCGACAAGGTATAGTCCTAGGTTTTGCTGGAAGAACGGTTGATGATGATGCTCCTAAGTATATCAATTCGAAGGAATCAGAAATATTTTCAAAAAGGAAAGTTCTGTATGGTATTGATAAATTTAGCAATTTACGAAGTGGAAAATTCAAATATATTTTTGTTGTTGAGGGATATACGGATGTGCTGATGATGAATCAAAATGGAATATTTAATGTGGTAGCAACTATGGGAACAGCTTTAACGATTGAACATGCAAACGAAATAAAGAAATATTCTGACAAAGTAATTATGTGTTACGACTCGGATGAGGCCGGAATAAATGCATCTTTTAGGAATATAGAGTCATTATACCAATTGGGTATAGATGTCTATATTTTAAGATTAGATGATGGATATGACCCTTGTTCGTTCATAGGCAAACATGGGAAGGAGGATTTTCTTGATAAGGCAAAAAAGTCAATATTAATTATCGATGAGTATATAGAATATTTAAAAGACGAATACATTGAAAAAAATCTTTCAATCAATGAACTGCTTCGAGATTTTGTATCCAAAATAAGATACATCCGAGATAGAATTCAATTAGATATAGTTGTTAACAAGTTTGTTGCATCGTTTGGAGTCTCCAAAAAAGAATTGGAAAGAGTATTTAACAAGGAAGTTGTTGAAAGTAGCTCCGCGAATAAAAATAGTAGCGTTACCCATCTAACATCCGAAGAAATTATACTTAAAATTCTTATTGAAAGAAATGACTTAAGAAATGAAGAAAATTTAAACAAATTACAATCACTTTCAAGTTCTACGACCTTTAAGGAGGTAGTATTCTTCCTAAAAGGCAACATTGAATTAGAAGCATCTCAGATTATTAATTCAATCGACAAAGAAGAAAATAGAAATTACGTATCAAGTTTAATATTTAATTCTTTTGAGATTACTAATGATGATAAAGTAAATGCGCAATTAATTGATGATTGCATGAAGAAGAATCAAATTGATTCAATTAAAGATAAAAAAAGAAGAATAAATTTAAAACTCAGTAAAAATAGCGCACCAGATGAGGACGAGGAGAAGAGACTACTTCAAGAATTAAAAGTTCTCTTAGACGAGGAGAAAAAACTAAAAAAATAAGTTACTATATTAGCTTGTTCTTTGGCACGGGGTTTTTATGGAAGAAGTAATGCATGAACTTGACAAAGATGGCCTGGCACTAGCTGTAGGCTTTCTTCCCAAGTTTGCCTCCGATGTACTTCCAAAAATTAAATTTGATAGAAAACTAAAAAAACGAATTAAACTAACATCTCCAAAACATTCCATAGAACCCAGCGATGATCCGGTAAAAAGTTATCTTACTAGCATTGCCCTACATTCTCTGTTGAATAAATCTGAAGAAACGAATGTGGCTTCAAAGCTCAGTGGTGCTAAGAATATTATATGTGACTTAATAATATCTGATATCGAGATTCTCTCTGTACTATCAGAAAACTATCTTCACGTAAATTTCGAATCTGATTCTATGGATTTGCATTATAAAAATGACGAAAGAGCAATAAAGAAAGTTGGCGAATATGCAAATCGAAGAACGAGCAATGTTTTTCAGATTGTTGATTCTATTTTAGCGAAAAAGAAAATTACAAAATCGGCAAGAAAAATGCTCAAGACGGAGCTTCTAGAAATCGAGTTTACGCCTGACATCTTAGAAAAGGTATTACTGTTCTTAAAAAAGGATACCTCTTATAATGGATTGAGTGATGAATTTCGTAAAGCCAAATTGAATTATATAACTTCTAAAAAGAGATTAGTAGAATCAAATTTAAGGTTGGTTGTTAGTATTGCTAGGAGGTATGCAAACAAAGGTCTCCCATTTTTGGACTTAATTCAAGAAGGCAATATTGGATTAATAAGGGCAGTTGAAAAATTCGAGTACGAAAGGGGATATAAATTCTCAACATATGCGACTTGGTGGATTAGGCAGGCTATTACAAGGGCTTTGGCTGATCAAGCAAGAATCATTAGAATTCCTGTCCATATGACAGAACAGATAAATAGAATATTTACAATCTCACGACAGCTAGTTCAAAAACTGGGAAGAGAACCCACCTCTGAGGAATTAGCAAAAGAATCCAAATATAATACTGAGCAAGTTGAGAAAATTTTGAGAGTAACAAAAGACCCTATTGCTCTTGATGCGCCTATCAGCAAAGATGACTCTTCGCAAACGCTATTGGATTCAATTAGTGATTCCGGTCCATCACAGTATGATTATTTTGAAAGTAACGAATTAAAAAATATTATAAACACTTCTCTTTTAAAAGTTCTTAATGAAAGAGAAAAAGATGTTATCAAGAAAAGATTTGGTATTGACGAAGAACAAGTTTTTACCCTAGAAGAAATTGGAAATATGTTTAATGTTACTAGGGAACGAATAAGACAGATTGAATTGAAAGCTTTAAAAAAGCTGAAAAAATTGAGAAAATTACCTGTATTAAATTATTTAGAATAGCTATTTGTTGACAAGGATTTATTTTTGTTTAAGATTTAATCCTTTAGGCGGCCATACTGGAGGGGGTACACCCGGATCCATTCCGAACCCGGCAGTTAAGCCCTCAGAGGCCGATGATACTGAGACCAGTGGGTTTTGGGAAAGTAGGTAGCTGCCTAATTAATGTTCTTATGTCCGATAGATTTAAAGTTGCTGTTTTTTCTTCTGGTAGCGGTTCTAATTTTGAAGCGATTGTTAAGGCGGATATCCCCAATGTGGAGATTTCTTTTTTGTTTTGCAACGTTGCGGATGCATATGTACTAGAACGAGCGAAAAATCTCGCGGTAGATTCAATTTTTCTTTCGCATAAAAGTTTTGAATCAAGAAAAGATTTTGAAAAAGAAATACTTTTAAAAATCAAAGAATACGATATAGATTTAATTGTTTTGGCTGGCTTCAAGAGAATTCTTTCTCCCTTCTTTGTCCAGCACTTTGATAAGAAGATTATCAACCTCCATCCCTCCCTGTTACCATCTTTTCCTGGATTGAACGCCCCTAGGCAGGCGGTTGAATATGGAGCCAAATTTACAGGGTGCACAGTTCATTTTGTCGACGATGGAGTTGATACTGGACCAATTATTTTGCAAGGCTTGGTAGAGATTCTAGACTCAGATGATGAGGAAAGTTTATTAGCTAAAATTCACGAGAAGGAGCATCAGATACTCCCTCTGGCAATTAAGCTGATATCAGAGGGGAAGGTCAAAAGAATAGAAGGAAGACGAGTTTTTATTGACGACTAAAGTTCTCTGCCGATTGCATTTGCAATAATCTTTGATTTCTCAATCATAATCTCGAACTTCTTGGGCTTTAAAGATTGTCCTCCATCACTCAGAGCAATTTCAGGATTATTGTGCACCTCTACGGCTAATCCATCTGCTCCGGCTGCTATCGAGGCATAAGCAATGGGAGACACATATTGCCAATAACCCGTACCATGTGCCGGATCTGCTATGATGGGCAAGTGAGTCTTTTCCTTTAGAACGGGTATAGCATTAATATCAAAAGTATTTCTGGTTGCAGTTTCGAAAGTTCGTATACCTCTTTCACATAGGGCTACACTCATATTGCCTTCAGCTAAAAGATATTCTGCACATAATAAAAATTCATTTATCGAGGTAGACATACCTCGCTTTAACAATACAGGTTTTTTAGTTTTACCAACAGCCTTAAGAAGAGCATAATTTTGACAATTTCTGGCTCCAATTTGAATCATATCAGTATATTCGCATACAAGATTAAGATTTTTTATATCTAAGACCTCGGTAACTATTGGAAGTTGAACTAAATCCGCAGCTTTCCTGAGAAGTTTTAACCCCTCTTCTCCCAGTCCTTGGAATGTATAAGGGGAGGTTCGTGGTTTAAAAGCACCACCTCTGAGTATTGTTGCCCCACCAGATTTTACC
>CAJXCX010000057.1:0-5831 GCA_913051685.1 uncultured Spirochaetales bacterium | reverse complement strand
TTTCTCTGAAAAAGCCGTTGAACTATAAGTAGTTTCAATCCCTTTCCATGAAAGATAAGCAGTAGATACCCTCATTTGTAATTTATTAGTTTTTTTGAGATCCCCTTGGCTTTTTTTCATTGCACCAAAAGGATGAATCTCTAATCTAGTTACATAGACATTGTCATTAACATCTAAATCTGAAGTATCTCGTTTTGTATTACTACCAAGGGCAGTACCAAAATAAAAAGTACCCGTAGCAAAATTTTTCAAATAGCCATCAAGTCTCAACCCATTGTCTCTTTCAAAAGTAATATGCTTTGAAGATCTATCAACGAATTCTAAGCTACTCGATGAAGTCTGCTCTTCGAGAGTCCATGGTACCTTCATTTGGCCATATGTCAGTTTGGCTAATGGTTCTTTTGCATCACCAAATTTATATCCAATATAGGCATCTTCAATACCTATCCCGCTACCTGAGCCAGCACAATCAGTAAAATTTTTGTCAGAACACAATACATACTTATAGAATATATTTGGGCTATAAGCATAACCCTTAAGGTATACATGAAATCGTCTTATTTGAGAATCTGCGCCTTTCCCAGTCGTACCATCGGTTGTAGAACCAGGAGATCCCTGTTTTTCCTGATTCCATTGCGTGTAGTCAAAGCGAGTTTGAATTCTAGCACCGAGATTCATTTTAAAAGCATCTCCACCTTTAAACTCAAGCCCTTCGCCAGCTTTGTATTTTAATTTGATATCCTCAGAATCTGTAACTAAGTCGATTTTTGAATTGTTGATGATTACAGATGAAGAATCTTCGGGCAATTCTTTGCTAAATGCTGTTGAGATAAAGATTAAAGAAAATAACAAGAGAAGGGGTATTGCGAGTTTATTCATACATACCTTTTAATCTTAATATCCATTTCCTTGTAAAAATAGAACTCCGAAGACTGCTAAAATTGAAATCCCAAGTCCAAGTAAGAGTTTTCCAAAATCTTTTGCAACAATAGGGAAAATATATTTGAATCTATAATCTTTTCTAGTGGTCGACATTGCCAATTCTCTACCGGAAAGAAGTCCTACAAAAACCCACGTAGTTGACATTGGAAGATCGTTCAATTCTTTGAAAGAATATAAAATTAGTCCATATATGACGTTAATTAAACTTGTGGAACGTAAGTATCGAGAGCCAGTCTTGTTTAAGACAATTTTTTGTATTCTTCCACCTCCAATAAAGAAGATAAAAGCCAAAAAAAGAATCCCGATGGCTAGTACAGCTAATAAATAATAAATCGACAATTGGCGTGGTAAATAGACCGCAATGTTTGCTACATCATGCTGCAACCATATAACCCATAAATAACCACTGGTGAGCCATTGGGCAGCTCTCCAGTATTTTATATTCTGAGCATGGACTTTATTTTCTTTCTCATCAACAAATGAACTTATCAGTAACCAAATCAGATAAGCTGACACGGCCGCAACACCATATCCGACTATGGATTTAACAACTATTTTTTCTAACACAACTTGAGAAGCAAATACCGAGAATACCAAAAAAGTAGTCGAGACTGGTATGCCGTATCTGGTTAAAAAAAGAAGAACCGCAGGAGCCAAGGCATGATACCATTGTGGTTCTATATAAGTTACTCTCGTTAATCGACCATAGGCTATATCTCCACCCGTTGTTACCCAGCAATAAACCACAACTAATGTGAAGATAGTCGCACCAAATAACCATAACCATTTCCAGTCTATCGATTCTTTATTTGAAGCGATGAAAGTTCCAAGAGTTTGAATGCTGTCATTTGCAATGACCGAGTATGAGGCAAGTAGGAATCCAACTATAGCCCAAACATTAAATATTTCCATGTTGAATCCTTATGGATTTTATAAATAAATTTTGGTGAAGAGCAGTATTTTTTGATATATAAGGAACTAATGAAGAAGTGTAGTTCTGGAATTTCACGAAACAAAAGATAAACTAAAAAAACGATATTACAATAGTCCTTCAAAAAAAATTAGTGCGCCTAATGAAGTTGTCTAACTGGAATCCTTTTATCCTCCGAAGCTAGATAAATCTCCATAGCTCCTGGCAGAAACTCTCTCATCGTCTGTATTCTTTTTAGGGTGGGCGGGTGAGTGCTAAGCCATTCAGGTGGTCTTGGTTTGTCCTTGTTGGTCTCGTACATTGTTTCCCAGAACGTGATTGCCTCTTCGGGATTATAACCAGCTGCTGCCATGTATATTAATCCAATTTGATCAGCTTCACTTTCTTGTGTTCTACTAAAGGGAAGAATGACGCCAATCAATACAGTTGGGGCATATGCTTGGAATACCGCGTACTGAATAGCTGGATCCTTTTCTCGCATAGCAACCTGAAGAGCAACAGCGCCTATTTGAGCCAAAATCCCCAAACTTATTCTTTCCCCACCGTGTCTTGCAGTTGCATGTGCAATTTCGTGTCCCATAACCGCTGCTATTTGAGCCTCGTTATCCATAATATCAAGAATGCCTTCATAAAATGCAATCTTTCCACCGGGGAGGCACCATGCATTGATATCATCTGACTCAATTACATTAAATTCCCAATTGTAATTTTCTCCGGTTATCGGCCCAATTCTGGCACCTACTCGCCTTACGGAATCTATATAGGCTTTATTGGTAGACAATTTATTTTCTTTTAATGCTTGCTTATATGCAGTAACGCCTAATTGCATCTCTTGATATTCAGATAAAAGAACCAGTTGGCTTCTGCCGGTTATAGGGGCCGTAGTGCAGGAGATTAGAAAAAGGGAGAGAAAGACAAAAAGTGCGGGTAAGTTTCTTGTCATTTGTTCAAGAAGAGTTTTTTCATTCTTTCTATGCCTTCATGTATGTCATCGTCAGATATAGCAAATGTAATTCTGGCAAACCCTTCTCCTTGAGTACCAAATGCCGTTCCAGCAACAACTGCAACACCCGCTTCAACTACAAGCTTATCGGTAAATTCTTGGGATGTAAGACCAGTGCCAGAAATATCAGGAAAACAATAAAATGAACCAGGGGGTGTGACGCATTCTATTCCTGGAACCTCATTTAGACCTTTGACCATGAGGTCTCGCTTGTGTTGTAATAGTTCTCTTTTTGCTATTGTCCAATCTTGTGGACCGCTAACAGCTTCAAAAGCTGCCCTCTGGATAAATGCCGCGACATTTGTAATCGAATCTTGCAAGAATATTGATAGTTTCGTAATTATTTCTTCGTTTGCAACAGCAAAACCTATTCTCCATCCCGTCATTGCATAAGTCTTAGACCACGTGTCAATAACTATACATCTGTCTCTCATTTCTGGTATTGAAGATATCGTATTATGTTTTTGTCCATCATAAATTACTTGGCTAAAAATCTCATCTGTAATTACCAAAAGATCAGGATGTTTTAATACTATTTCCGCAATCTCTTCCGGGTTTTCAACCAATTGACCATTGGGCCTTTGAGGGGTGTTGATAATTAAAAGTTTCGTTTTGTCGGTAACCATCTTGTCAAGCTTCGCAATATCATATTGCCAGTCTCCCTTATTTAAAGGAGTATGTTGAATCTTAGCATTTGCATATTTTGCCCACACTTCATCTGGAGGATAGCCAGGATTGGGAAAAACAACCTCGTCGCCATCTTCTAGTATTGTAAGCAATGACATGGTTAAAGCATTCTTGGCTCCAGCGGTAATTATAACTTCCTCTGGATTAGTTCCAGGTCTTCTATCCTTCATAGTTTCAGTAGCAATATATTCCCTTAGTTCAGGCAGTCCGGGTCCAGGATCATACCGTACATATCCTGCCTCCAAAGCATCGACCGTAGCATCAAGAATATGTTGTGGCGTTTCAAAGTCAGGTCCTTGATAGTCACCTTTTTCGCAATGAATTATTTTGTTTCCAGTTTCTTTTTCAAGCTGCTTTGCAACTCGCATACTCGCCCATTGCTTGGGCAATGTGAAATGTTTTGTACGTTTGCTGAAATTGTACCCCATAATACACCTCCGATTCCCCTCAGAACCTTGAAAAGTATGAAATATTTATATTTTTTGTCAAACGAAACAGAACAGATCCCGATAATAACTTCATTATTGCAATAATTAGTAGTTTCTTTATGATTAACTAGTTAAAAGAGGAGATGTGCCAATGAAGGGTCGAATCAATCTAGATAAAAAAGTAAGAGCTATTGATGTTGAATCCAATAGATCTATATCGGATTTGTTAAAAATCATGGAAAATACTGGTTTCCAAGGTAAAAATCTTGCAAAAGTAGTAACCGTATTAGAGCATATGTCCAAAGACCCTAATATTACTATCCTGTTTGGCTATGCTGGTTCCCTTTCCACCACGGGTCAATGGAAAATTATCAATTGGTTTTTGGAAAATAATCTTATAGATATACTTGTTCCCACTGGTGCAAATATTTCCGAAGATATTGTGGAGGCAATGGGTGGCTCCTACATTCAATCTTCCCACAATAGTCCGGATGAGGAATTATTCAAAAGAGGCTACAACAGATATTACGACATTATAGGTAGCGAGAAAGAATATTTAGATATGACGGAGCTAATCGCCGAGTTTGTTCCAACACTTGATGATAAATATAATTATTCTTCTAGAGAGTTTCTTTATTTATTTGGGCTCTGGCTCTCTGATAAAAAAATTGAATCAATAGTATCTGTTGCTGCAAAAAATAATATCCCGATTTTTTGTCCAGCATTTCCTGATAGTCCGTATGGGGACGCCGCCCTAATAGCAAACGCGAAAGGATTTAATCTTACAATCGACTCAATAAAGGACTACAGAGAATATATGTCATTGGCTGAACATGTTGTTGACACAGGAGTTGTTTATATCGGCGGAGGAGTACCTAAAGACTGGATTCAACTAATTTCTGTAACGGCCGATTTGCTTTACGAGTCCAGAGAGGTACCTAATCGTAAAGATGGCAAAAACAGAGAGAATACGGGAGAAAAAGAATCCTATTATCCTCACAAGTATGCAGTCCAAATCACTACTGATTCTCCTCAGTGGGGTGGTTTGTCAGGATGCACATTTGAAGAAGCAGTTTCGTGGGGAAAAGAAGACCCTCATGGAGAGTTAGTGCAATGTTACTGTGACGCATCAATAGCTCTTCCTATTATATCGCATGCATTAGTTGAGAGATTGGAAAATTTTAAAAGGAAACCAAAAAAATTAAACTCTATTTTTTAGGATATTGTCTAATTCTTTAAAAGAAATAATAGGATTTTTAGCACCAAACACAGAAGTTATAACCGCAACACCGCTGACACCAGTATCTAAAACGTCTTGCACGTTGTTTGAATCAATACCGCCAATTGCGAAAATTGGAACGTTCTTTATCTTGGATACGATCTCTTTCATCGAAATAAATGAAGTAGGCTTCCTATTTGGCTTAGTTTTCGTATAGTAAGGTGTACCAATAGCTAAATAATCTGCTCCAAGTTTTACGAACTTTTTGCATTTTTCCAAACTACCATAACAAGAAACTCCTATTATCTTTTTTGGGCCTAGTTTCTTTCTCGCTTCTTCGAAATCTATATCATCTTCACCGATATGAACCCCATCAGCATCACACTCCACGGCTATGTCAACACAGTCATTCAGGATAAATATCACCTGGTGTCTATCAGCAAGCATTTTAATTTGTTTTGATTTATATAAAATTTCGTCAAAAGAGTCAGTCTTAATTCTAAGCTGAAGAATACTTGGTCCGAGCTCTAATAGTGATTCGATAATTTCAAAATATCTATTTTGGTCTATGAGAGATTCGTCGGTAATGAGATACAAACCTTTTAAATTCTTCCTTCTCAT
>CAJXCX010000056.1:0-5874 GCA_913051685.1 uncultured Spirochaetales bacterium | reverse complement strand
TGTCGATAAAATATTTTCTCAGTCGAATGAATTGGTTGTTAAAAAGATAAAAAAAATTAATAATTTAAAAATAAAGGCGAGAAATCTTTTAAAACAGTGAAATACTTTGATTTTTTAAAAATTTTAACAAATTTTGATTTAATCATAATAGCTTCTTATCTAATCCTAAGTTGTCTAATTGGTATTTACCTAAGAAAGCAAGCATCAAGCAGCATTGAATCATACTTTGTTTCTGGGCAGAATCTTCCTTGGTGGCTCCTAGGAACATCAATGGTTGCTACAACTCTTTCTATTGATACGCCTATAGTTGTAATTTCCTGGATAAGAGACCCCGGCATCTGGCAAAATTGGTTTTGGTGGTCGTTTCTCTTCACACATTGCTTGGTCATTTTTTTCTTTTCTAGATATTGGAGAAGGGCGGGGGTCATTACGGACAATCAAATTATTGAACTTAGATATTCGGGAAAGCCAGCTAAATATCTGCGAATATTTAAAGCTTTTTATTTCTCTACTTTCTTCAACCTAATAATTTCTGGATGGATCATCGGTGCCTTTTTGAAAATTTTTAATACCATACTTGGTTTCGATAGTACAATATTGCTAATTTTGGTAACACTTGTAGCTCTATTCTACACAACTTCGTCTGGACTAAAAGGAGTCGTTATTAATGATTTCGTGCAGTATTTTATAGCATTTGCTGGATCCATTATTCTTGCAATTATTTTGATAAATTGTTCGGCCATTGGTGGCCTAGATAATTACTTTCAACTAGTAAAATCTATAGATACTGAAAAGCTAAGAATGATTCCCTCGATTTTTAACAATGACGATTTTATGCTTTTCTTAAGTTATGCGACGGTTGTGTGGTGGTCGTCGCACAATTCAGATGGTGGAGGATATATCATACAAAGATTATGTTCTGCTAAATCTGAAAAAGACGGAGCACTTGGTACTATATGGTTTGTGGTTAATCATTACGTTCTTCGATTTGCACCTTGGCTCATAATTGGCCTGTGCACACTGATTATTTTCCCAATAAATGCTGATTATAGCCTGGATAACGAAACAATTTATCCTTTGCTCATCAGAGATTATGTGGGTAGTGGATTTAAAGGCTTTCTAATAGTAACTTTATTGGCTGCATATATGTCCACAATCAGCACCCAAATAAATTGGGGGTCGTCTTATCTCATTAATGATTTATACAGAAGATTCTATAAGAAAAATGAGTCTGAGGAACATTATGTTTATATGTCAAAACTTTTTACTATTGTGTTTCTTTTTTTGGCGCTCTTTGTTGGACTCTCAATCCACAATATTGGGGAAGCTTGGATTTTTCTATGGGGCGTAAGCTCTGGCCTTGGATTTTTTCTGATTGCCAGATGGTTTTGGTGGCGGATAAATTCATGGTCTGAAATAGCGGCTTTAATAGCATCCATTTTTTTAAGTTTAACGACCTATGTGCTTAATGAAATGAATGTAATTTCTGTTGATTTTTTTACAAAAATTATGATAATTCCACTTTCGATTTTAATTGGCTTACTCGCAACGTATGTAACTCCTCCAGAAACAAATAAAACATTAACCAAGTTTTATAATCAAATTAACCCTGATGGTTTTTGGAATTTTGATAACAAAAAGAGTTCTCATAATCTAAAAAGCATTACTGCTCCGCTAATTAGCTCCATATTTCTGGCTCTGTCGATATTGCTAATGATTTTTGGCCTTATTCAATTTGCGACTGGGAATGTGACATTAGCGATTGTCTTTCTTGTCCTTGGCTGTCTGATTTTGATTAAATTAATTAAGAGAATTAACCTGTTATGATTTACCAAACTGTTTAAACTGTAAAAGATGAGCCGCATCCGCACTGCGCTTTTGCGTTAGGATTTTCAATTCCAAAACCCGATCCACTGATTCCATCAGAAAAATTCAAAGTTCCACCGTTAAGGTGATTAAAACTAAATTTGTCAATTACAACTTTAACGTTGAGTTCCTCGAAAACTTGGTCTGAATCATTTACTTGATTGTCAAAACCCATCTCATAAGAAAAACCGGAACAACCACCTGGAACTACTCTGATTCGTAAAAATCCCTCAGTCATATCTTCTTGCTTGAGAAGTCTTCCGATTTCCCCGGCTGCTTTTTCGCTAATGTTAAACATTAGTATTTAGTGTAAATAAAACCAACGGAATTCGCAATTATCTTTTGTTTATAGATATATGCTGTATATTACTCGATAAATGAATATGATGAGATTAATATACGATGATACTCAAAATTCATCCGATTTGTTCTATAAAACCTCGTTTAAAGTACCTGATCCAGTAATATTTTTTGAGTATAAAAACAAAACATATCTGGTGTTAAATGATTTAGAATTTGCAAGAGGCATAAAAGAGGCAGATGTTGATGAGATTTTATCTTCAAGGGAAATTTCACAAACTATAAGAAGTAGTGAAATAATAAAAATCATTAATTACATATTAGATAAGTTTAAAGTTAAAGAACTACAAGTACCCTATAATTTTCCTTCTTTTCTTTTTAAAGGACTACTAAGTAAGAAAATTAAGATTTCTCCCTCGGAATCGCCAATCTTTTTCAATTCCAGAACTATCAAAACAGCAACTGAGATTAAGTCGATTTCTAAAGTTATGCGATCTACGGAATCGGTTATGAAATTAGTAATTGGTAAGATACAAACCGCAAAGTCACGAAACAAAAATCTGTACAATAATGGAAAAATTTTAAGCTCAGAATTTTTAAGAAGATTCTGCCAAAAAGAATTGTTGTCTTTAGGCCTTGAGTGTCCGGATTGTATTATCTCATCTGGCAAACACTCATCTTTACCTCACCATCAAGGATCTGGCCCTATTAAAGAGAACCAACCCATAGTTGTAGATATTTTTCCAAAGGATATGGACACAGGATATTTTGGAGATATGACAAGGACGGTAGTTAAAGGGCATCCGAGCGATGAGTTGAAGAATATGTACAATGCAGTCTTGAAAGCTCAAAAGCTTGGGCTTTCTCTAGTTAAATCCGGTATTAAAAGCGGCACTGTTCATAATAAAATTTTTAATTTTTTTCAAGAGCGTGGATTTGATACAAATTATAAAGGGATCCACCCCGAAGGCTTTATTCATTCGACTGGACATGGGTTAGGATTGGATATCCATGAGCCTCCGAGGGTCTCTAAGAGTAATGAAGTTCTACGAAAGAATCATGTTATAACCGTTGAGCCAGGACTCTATTACAAAAAAATTGGTGGAGTTAGGATAGAGGATACGATATTGGTGACTAAAGATGGTTACAAAAATCTAACAAGATTCCCAAAATTTCTAAGGATTTAACAAATTGAAAGAAAAATTTATAGAGCTAGTTCGTATTACAAAAAAATTGAGAAGTGAAGAAGGGTGCCCCTGGGATAGAGAGCAAACTCTTGAATCGTTAAGGTCTCACATAGTCGAAGAATCCTATGAGGTCATAGAAGCTATAGATTTAAAGGATTACAACAACCTAAAAGAGGAGCTCGGAGATCTTTTGTTGCAAATATTGCTCATCTCGAATATTGCGGAAGAACAGAACTTATTTAGTTTGGAGGATGTAATTGGTACTCATTCAAGAAAATTAATCAGGAGACATCCTCATGTCTTTGGTGAAAGGGTTGCCAAAAATGCAGATGAGGCAAAAAAGATATGGAATGAAGAGAAAGTAAACGAAAAAAATAACGAAAAGGATAGATCCTCAAAATCATTTCCCTCGCTAATTCGAGCGGTAGACATATCAAACAATTATTCTAAGTTGGACCTCGATTGGGAATCTTCGGAGGAACTCTTAGAAGTCCTTTTTAGTGAAATTAAGGAGTATCAGGAGGCTATTAAAAAAAAGAATCGATTACTAGCTGAGGAAGAAATTGGCGACATCCTCTTTACCGTTGCAAATCTTTGCAGAAAAGAAAAGATTAATCCTGAAATTGCTTTAAATAAGAGCTCGGACAAATTTCTAAAAAGAGCCAAGATATTTATAAATTTAAAAAAAAATATTAATAATCTGTCCGATGAAGAAATTTGGAAAAAAGCCAAGCTACTTGCTAAGGAATCTTCTTAATAAAGTAAATCCATCCCGAATTTCTAAGTCCGATTTTGTGGCAGCTTGTTCATCAAAGCAACTCTGGTTATGGTTCTTAATTGATTTTCTTGAATCATATATCATAAAAGGTACATATTCATAACTATGAGTTCTTAACTCTATTGGTGTTGGATGATCAGATACTATACAAAGTTTAAACTCATCAAACTTTTTATTTAGACCTGAAACCAAAGGGGCAATGACTTTTCTATCTAAATCCTCGATAGCCTGAACTTTTTTATTAAAATCTCCTTCGTGACCTGTTTCATCTGGTGCCTCAATATGAATCATGCTAAAGTCATGTTTGTTCAAACTATTTAACACCGCTTTTACCTTACCATTATAGTTTGTATCCAAATATCCCGTTGCCCCCTCGACGTTTACGATTTCTAAGCCGGCACATTTTCCGATTCCTTTTACCAAGTCGACGGCTGAAATTATTGATCCCGAGACTCCGTTGATTGATTGAAAATCCGGCAGAGTGGTTTTCTTACCTTGTCCCCAAAGCCAAATACCATTACATGGCAAATTTTCATATTCATTATTTAATTCTTTAAATTTTTTAATTTTTTGTTTTGCCATATTCATTAATTGATTAAGTTTCTCCGAACCCTGTCCACTCGGGACAAAATTACCTATGTGTTTTTGTGAAATGTCATGTGGTGGAATAGTAACTGGGGACACATCCCCATTTTTCCATACGAGTATGTGTCTGTAACTTACTCCCTGAAAAAGTGTAAAGTTGTCATCATCTAATTCCTCTTTTAAGAACTTTATCAATATATTAGCAATTGAGTTCTGTATATGCCCCGCAGAGTAATCGTCCATTATCTCTTTATCATTGGCCATGCTGGTACGTATAAGGTTGCATCTATAAGTCACATCATTTTCATTTAAATCTATACCTATGCTTGCGGCCTCTAGCGGCGATCTTCCTGTATAAAAATCTTCTGGATTATAGCCCAATATGCTGAGATTTCCTACATCACTTCCAGATTTTAATCCTTCAGGTATGTGATTTACCGTTCCGATAATTGAATCTTTTACCAGATTGTCGATAGATTTCGTATCAGCAAATTCCAACGGAGTTTTGTTATCTAGTTCTCTTATTGGCCTATCAGGCATTCCATCTGCCTGTACTAAGATGTATTTCAAACTATTCCTCGCTCTTTTGATTGACTGTGAACAATTCTCTTTAATTGAGTTTCTGCATGATAAGAACTTCTTACCATGGGACCGCATTCTACCGATTTTATATTAGATTTGCTTTTAGTATAGACTCCAATCTCTTTAAATTCCGATAGACTGTAAAATTTAGTTACATTAATGTGTTCTTTGGTAGGTTGTAAATATTGCCCTATGGTTATCAAATCACACCCAACATTATCGAGGTCATCGATTAACTTTCGTACTTCACTTTCGTCTTCTCCAAGACCAACCATAAACCCTGACTTTGTAATGATATGAGAATTATCCTTGAAATATTTTAATAAGTTCATTGATCTGTCATAATTTGCTTGCGGTCTTACGGATCGCTTCCTTTTCGTCCCGGTATTTTGATTAAGAGAGTATAGACGTTCAACTGTTTCTACATTATGGTTCAGTACATCAGGTTGTGCAGCGATAATCATATCAAAGGCTCTTTTATCTCCAAGAAAATCAGGAATTAATACTTCAATTTTAATCCCTAGGTGCAGATTTCTTATCTCTTTTATAGAGTCAGAAAAAATCTTAGCACTTTCT
>CAJXCX010000055.1:0-5901 GCA_913051685.1 uncultured Spirochaetales bacterium | reverse complement strand
AAGAAAATTTTATTGCCTAACAACTTTCAATATGTCGATGAACTTAAAGAAGATCTATCTACCGCCTCATTATCAAAGACAAGCATAAAAACTGCTCGAAGAGGGAAGAATATTAGACTCACAGAATTGGCATTCCAGAATGCAAAAAACTATATAAAAAGCAATATGAAATCGGAGAAAGAAATTGATTTAAAACTGGACAACATAAAGAAGATTTTAGGTTTGGATAATACCCCAAGAAGAATTGAGTGTTTCGATATATCAAATACACAAGGATCAAATCCTGTTGGGTCAATGATAACTTTCATCAACGGCAAACCTAACAAGGGTTTATATAAGAGATTTAAAGTCCAAACTCAAGGGCCTAACGATTATGCAATGATGGAAGAAGTTGTTTCAAGAAGATTAAAGAGGATAGGACAAGTTGGATGGGAGAAACCAGATCTAATATTAATAGATGGAGGCAGGGGACATTTAAACAAAATATATAAAATACTAAATAGTAATATAAGTATAGCTTCTATCGCGAAACCGAGTAAGTCCGCAAAAATAGACAGGATTTATTTGCCACACGAAAAAGCTTCGGTTGACTTTAGTAATAATCTAGAAGAATTAAAGATTTTAATCAATGCCCGAGATGAAGCACACAGATTTGCAATCACATTCCATAAACTCAAGAGAAAAGAGGCGATGTTCTTATAAGTCTCTGCCAAGAATGAGAGAGCTTCTACAGAAAAAGGTCGATGATTGCCATTGCGGTATATTGTTTGTTTTCCGCTTGAGAATATACCGCAGAATTAGGAGATTCAATAACCTCTTTAGTAACTTCTTCCCCAATATGTGCAGGTAAACAGTGCATAAATATGTAGTCCTTTTTTGATAGCTTTGTTAAAGCAGGATTAATCTGAAAATCCTCAAAATCCTTCATTCGCTTTTTCTCTTCCCCCTCATCCCCCATACTCGTCCATACATCAGTATATACAACATCCGCATCTTGAACCGCCTCGATTGGATTGGACGTGCAGTATGTTCTAGAACTAGGTTCATAGCCTTTTGGTGTACAAACTGTGAGATTCAAGTCCAAAGTATCAGCAATTAGGCTCAATGAATTTGCGATATTGTTCCCATCCCCGATATATACAATCTTCAAGTCACTTATGTCCCTTTCGGGTTTCATTTCTTTAATAGTAAAAATATCAGAAATAATTTGAGTTGGATGTTCCGAGTCTGAAAGCGCATTAATAACGGGAATATCAGAAAACTCGGCAAAATCCTCTATGTTTTTTTGATTTGAAGTTCTATATACTAATGCATCTAAATAAAGAGAAAACATTTTAGCGGTTTCTTCAATTGATTCGCCTCTCGAAAGTTGCGTATCAGTTTTATTGATATACACCGGATAGGCTCCGAGCTTGGAAATGGCCACTTCAAATGAAAGTCTTGTTCGAGTTGAAAATTTCTCAAATAAAAGGCCAACAGAGCAGCCTTTGTAATCTCGTTTTAACTCTCCCGTTTTAAACAAAGAAATCTTTTCAAAGATATCTTTCAAATCTTCATTGCTAAAATCTGATACTGAAATTAACGAATTACTCATTTATCTTCACGAAAATAGAATTAAATATTTTTATTGACTGTCTTATCTCGCTAATTTTAACATTAAGTGGGGGTAAGATTCTAATATTAAATTTCTCCGTCAATATAACTAGCAAACCTTCTTGCAAGCATAAGTCTGAAAACTTTTTTGCTATATCTCTTGACTTGAACTCTATAGCTAATATAAGACCTAAGCCCCTAATATCTTTAACATATTTATTCTTCTTAAATTTTTTCAGTTCATTGAAAAACAATTCTCCTTTCTTGGAAACTTCTTTTAAGAAAGCTTTCTTTTTTATTTGCTTAAAACTCGACAAACCTGCTGACATCGCAAGAGGGTTGCCTCCCATGGTTGTTCCGTGGGATCCAGGTGTTAGAAAATCTGCTATCTTAGGATTAGCTATTATAGCTCCGCACGGCAAGCCACCACCTAGTCCTTTCGCTAAACAAATGATATCGGGGTTGATTTTGTAGTGTTCATGGCAATATATCTTACCAGTTCTTCCTAAGCCTACTTGGATTTCGTCTAAGATTAGAAGAATCTTCTTCTTTTTACACAATGCTTCTACCTCTTTCAAGTATCGAGCATTAGCAAATTTCACCCCGGCTTCTCCTTGTATTGGCTCTAGTATCATAGCAACTATTTTTTTATCTTTCTTCACTATCTCTTTTAATTTGCCGATATCATTAAATGCCACCGACTTAAAGCCTGAAACCAAAGGGTAAAAACCTTCCCTGTATTTTTTTGGCGACGTTGCACTAAGAGAGCCAAAGGTCCTTCCGTGAAAAGCTCCTGTAACAGATATTATTTTATTTCTACCTCCATTAAAGACCCCCCATTTTCTCGCCAACTTAAACGCGGCCTCATTTGCTTCCGTTCCGCTGTTGCAAAAAAAGACTTTGTATCCCGGTTTAGATTCCACGAGCTCTTTTGCAAATTGTATTTGTTCTTTCACGGTAAAGAGATTTGAGGTGTGGACTATTTTTTTTAGTTGTTTTCTGATTGAGGAATTAATTACTGGATTATTGTGGCCAAGATTGTTAACGGCGATTCCAGTAGTAAAATCCAAATATTTCTTACCATTAGAATCATAAACCCAAGATCCAGAACCTTTAACAATCGTAATTGGATGTCTTTGATAATTCTGAATTAAATACCTAATGTCTTCCGAATTTAATTTATTATCTTTCACGTTTCCCTCACAATAAGATTTCCGTGCCTATCCCAGAATCTGTAAATGTTTCTAAAATAACTGCATGGGGGGTTCGTCCGTCAATAATATGCGCCTTCTTAACTCCACCCATCAATGCAGATATTACGCATTCTACCTTTGGAATCATTCCCTTTGCTATCGTCCCCTGTTTAATCAAAGTTTCTGCCGATTTTTTATTTAAAGATGAGATTAGCTTGTTCTTCTGATCTTTAATGCCAGAAACATCAGTAAGCATTATTAGTTTTTCCGCATTTAATGCGGATGCTATTTTTGATGCAGCATGGTCAGCATTGATATTATAAGTAAAACCCTTGTTGTCACATCCAATAGGAGAAATTACAGGAATATAACCCTTATTATTTAAAGCAACAATCAATTTGCTATTAACTTTAGATATTTCACCTACCCTACCTAGGTCAACTCCATTTTTATTAAGTTTAATCTTTTTTACTTTTAAAAGATTATCGTTTTTGCCAGATAGCCCAATAGAATCTCCACCATTTTTTTTAATTGTTGATACTATTTCTTTGTTTATCTTGCCTGACAGAACGGACTCAACAATTTTCATAGTTCTATCACAAGTAATTCTTAGTCCATCAACAAACTTGATTTTGATTCCACTAGAGGAAAGTGCTTTCGAGATTTCCGATCCACCTCCGTGAACAACAACAGGATGTATGCCGACCAATTTCATTAACACTAAGTCATTGGCAAAATTAGAGAATTCTTTTGATCCAACACTGCCTCCAAATTTAAGAACTATGGTCTTGGAATTAAATTTCTTAATATACGGTAGAGCTTGAATTAAAGTCTCGGCACTCTTTATGTATTTTTTAATCATATTCTTTTAAAGTCATGAATTATAAAATATATTTGCTCAAATCTCTATCTTCAATAATTGTTTTATTTTACTCATTGTTTCCTCTGTAAAAATTATTTATAAGATTATACTTACTTTTGATTTCATTTACATGTTCATACACTTCCGTCGAAGTAATGTTCTCATGGTCAAGCATTTTTCTGACCTCAGCAGTCGTAGCACCATTTAACAGCAAACAAGTGGCAAATGTATGTCTCAGCGTATGAGGATGAATCTTGTACCCAAGAAATTTTAGCGAATATTTCTCAACAATTTTATAAACTAATTGTCTGCTGATTCGCCTATTCATTTTATTATAAAAAAGATTGTCAATGTCTCTTGGACCCATGATATCTCGAAATCCGAGATATTTTTTCAATATAGGTTTAAGAAATCTTTTATTTATCGGCACCATGGATTCTTTGCCCCTTTTTCGTGATACATCGTCAATTCTGTTATTTTTTAAATCTACGTCAGAAGTCCTAATATCACCTAATTCGCTGGCTCGCAGGCCAGTAAAAATTAAGACTAATAAGATTGAGGTGTCTCGCAAAACAATAAAATCCTTATCTGAGCTATTGGCAATCTCGCAAAGTTTATGTGTAAAATCATACAATTCTTTCTGGTCAATATAGTTTTTGTGCTCCAAACTTTTCTCGTATTTTCCAATTAGTTCAGAACGATCTAGTGTTTTTATGTAGTTCGTATCGATAATTTTTTCTCTCTTTAAATATTCCAGAAATTTTGAAAATGATGATATTTTTTTTGATACCGTTCTTTTAAGTTTACTCTTTAATTTTGTATCGTTATCATACTTAGTCGAACACAAGATATTTTCAAAATATTTTAATAAATTATCTTCATTCATAATCTCGACAAAGTTTTTTCCATCCAAAGAGTTTTCAACACGATTTTTCTCGGAAAGATAATAGCTAACATCATCCATGTAAGTCATAACGGTATTTTTAGACAGGTTCTGAGCTTTTAAATATTTTTCAAACGTTGTCAACAAATTATCAACATCCATATGTTGAATATAAAACAAGATTAAATATTTAGCTAATAAAAAACAAAGGTGATCTAAATTGAAGTCAAATATGAATTGTGCGATAATTAAATTATGTATAAAGTCGGGGACAAAGCTGTCTACCCCTCACATGGTCTTGTTACAATAGTTGCAATTGAAGAGAAGAAAATAGTAGACGTTTCTCATAAGCTTTTGATACTCAAAGTCGCTGATAGCGATATTACAGTGATGATTCCTGAAAACTCAGTTCAAGCTCGTGGTTTGCGGCCTATCGCTAAAAAAGGCGAGCTCAAGGAACTTTGGTCGCTAATAAAGGGGAAAACGAAGTATAGGATAGAAGGAAATATCAGTTGGAACAAAAGATATAGGACTTATACGGAGAAACTCAAAACCGGCAATATAATTATGGCAGGTGAAGTGTTTCGAGAAATTAATGATATTTCAAAAGCCAAGGATTTATCTTTTGGTGAACAGAAAATCTTAGAAAATGCTTTTAATAGACTTGTTAAGGAATTAAGTGCGTCTTTAAAACAAAAGGAAGATACAGTTCATACCGAAATAAAAAGCCTTCTTAACAAAGAAGGTTCAATCAATGTCTAATTTTTTTCCATCAACTTCATTTGGGATTTCTTTATTTAAATAATCCAATATAGTTGGAAATAAATCTACAGTTCTTATATGTTTGTCCGCAACTTTCTTGTTTACTACCAAAGGTACACGCATATGATCCTTATGAAGTGATCCATGAGAAGATTTATGCTCAGGGTATTCATATTGTCTTCTTAAATCAAAACCTAAATCTGCACTAATAATTATATCTCCACAACGATTCGATTTGAAAAGTTGAACAATCTGAGTTAACGCATCTGGATACTGAGTATCATAGGTCTGCGACAATATCTCTTCGCACGAGAGAAATTCATTCATTCGTGGATATCCAAACGGATCATCGTTTAGAGGTTGATATTGTATTAAATTTTCTTTTTCTTCCAACAGAGCTACTCCTCGATTGCTCTTTATGACAATTTGATTTCTTTGATTTAAAGCCATGAGTAAGTCGATACCATCGGTTGCAAGCAGATTGCAGAAGAGTTCATCAGTCTTTTTGAAAGCATACCGCTGTCTCCAGTCAGGACCGTTTCGTAGATAAATGTGTGCCATTGAATTACCTGAAACCATAACCGCAGCATCAACATCTTGATAATATT
>CAJXCX010000054.1:0-6065 GCA_913051685.1 uncultured Spirochaetales bacterium | reverse complement strand
CCTTTTCCGTGGTGTCTGTTTGCTTGCCAATCACCGTCATATATATCACCATCACGGTAGGTCATTTTGCCTTCTCCATCGTGCTTACCATCATGCCATTCACCTTCATATTGAGCGCCATCTGGGTAAATCATACTTCCATACCCATGGTGCTTACTATTTATCCAAGAGCCTTCATATTCAGCGCCATCTCGGTAGGTCATTTTACCTTGGCCTTCGTGCTTACCATCTCTCCATTCGCCTTCATATTCAGCGCCATCTCGGTAAAGCATATATCCTTTTCCGTGGAACTTACCATCTTCCCACGATCCTTCGTATTTAGTACCGTCTGGGTAGGTCATAATCCCTTCACCATCCCGTTTGCTTTCCACCCATTCACCTTTATATTCGGAACCATCTCGATAAAGCATATGTCCTTTTCCACTAAGCACGTTTTTTACCCATTCACCTTCATATGTATCACCGTGTGCATATTTCATCGTCCCTTTGCCATGATGTTCATTGTCGTTCCATTGACCTATATACTCACCACCGTCCGGATAAGTAAAAACTCCTTTGCCGTGGAACATCCCATTGTAAAACTCTCCAGCGTATTTTGAGCCATCTGGATAAAAAAGAGTTCCATTGCAGTCAGTCCAACCCTCAGGGTTTCCAAGACAGCGAGGTGAAGAATGAACATTGCTGGATACTAGCAAGAAGACCATTAAAAAGAAAGAATAAACAGTTCGCATAAGAAACATAATAACAACAAATTGTGGGCTCTAAAACCAACCCGTACGGACCGACCAGGACGACCTTGAGGGGGGCCATATTACCACCCATTTTAGAACCATAGCATTAGAATCCTCCTCCACTCATTATTTTTATGCACGGTAGAAGGCTTGTCAATAAGATTTGCCGGTTACATTAGTCCTTCCTTTTGTAATTAACATAGTTTAGCATTTATACTTTAAGGTGTAACAATGGGGATAAAGAAAAGAGCCTACTTTGTTGAAGTTGAAAACAAATTTACTCATCAGTTTTACAAAGGATTTTTAGTTGATGCAGAGGATGAAGCCTCTGTAACTCAGATAATAATTTCTGTATGCGCAATAGACCCATTATCTTATGATATTAAGATATCTGGCGTATCAATGGAGAAAGCAAATAGCTTCTTTGAGGATACGTTACCAAATGGAGACCCTAAACATAAAATAATCGATGAAGATATTGGGGTATTCGAAATGGTATACAACTCTATGGGGAATCCGTACGAATAAGATTAAAGCTTGTTTCTTTTTTTCTTGTAACCTTGTCTAACTTTAAATTTAGGTTCACTTTTACAAATAACATAAATTCTGCCTCGCCTCTTAACGACTTGGCAGTCAGGATGTCTCTTTTTCATTGACCCGATTGAACTAACCACTTTCATAGAGACATTATTTAAACCTAATAAATATTTGATGTCAATATTCTAATTTTCACAATTAAATACGGAAAACTTTATATACTTTCGATGGTATATCGAGAATTCGGCAATAATGTTAATAAGACATTGTGAAATCTTTTTAATCCTTCTCGATGACCAACACTAATGTAGTTAATGTTCATGCTATTTAATATTTCATATATATTATTTTCGTTGTTTGCATCTAAAGCGCTAGTTCCTTCATCCAAAATAATAAGCTTAGGTTTATTTAAGATTATTCTTACAAAAGCTAACCGTTGCTGCTCACCAACGGACAAGACCCTAGACCAATCTTTTATATCGTCAAATCCATGGTCAACAATCAAACTGTTTATTGAAACCTTTTTCATTGCGTCATTAATTTCGTTATCGCTAAACGCTTGAGAATTACTTGGGTAACAAACTTGGTCTCTTAAAGTGCCTAGCAACATATACGGCTTTTGAGGCAGGAACATAGTTTTTGTTGTTTTCGGCTTAAACACTTCGCCCTCGCCCCTAGTCCACAAACCTGCAATTGATCTTAGAAGCGAACTCTTCCCAATCCCGCTTTCTCCAACTATCATAAGGTTAGAATTAGAATCAATATCTAAATTAAGATTTTCCACCAATTTTTTTTCTCCATCTGGAGTAACCACATTAAGGTTCGCGATTTTTAATTTATCTGACTCGTGAAATTTAATCTGAGAACCAAGATTCTCATCCTTGGATATAGCATTTAAGGTTATATCAAAGTTCCCGAGTCTAAAAACACTTGCAGAAAATTGGGAGATTTTTTCAATCTGACTTACCACAATAGACATAGCGCCAAATACTTGGTAGAAAGCAACAAAAGCCTGGGTAATTGTACCAAAATCGATTTCTTCAAGGAAATATAAGGGGGCAACTAAAATATAAACTGGGAAACGCATCAAATTGTTATAGGAAAACTGAAACAAATCAACAATTGATTGCCAAATAATCCATAAATCAAAGTTCTTTAAGGCTCTGAATAATTTTTCTACAACATTACCGATTTCCCTCTTTTCACCTTTATAAAAAGCTATGGATTCAGAATTATCACGAACATGGACCATGCTGTATCTAAAGTCAGCCTCGAGTCTTAATTGATTATAATGAATCCTAATCATTTTTTTTCCTGTGTAGATAGCGATTACAGTTCCAATTGCCACATAGATTATTAATCCCAGAGTTAAAGTTTTTGAAATAGTCCATAAAATTGCGCTAAAGGCTAAAACTGTTAAGACCGCATACAATACATCAATTAAAAAATCTAATGTTACAGATGTAAAATTTCTAATATCTTCCGAGATTCTCTGATCAGGGTTGTCGATATCTGAATCTTGAGCATTGGAATCAAGTAAATAAAATGATCTATTTCGAAAATATCTCTCTATAAAATTATTGGTAAGCCATTCTCTCCAATACCTAGCAAGTTTTAGCCTAGTAAATCTATACGAAGCCACAATCGGTAAAGCCAATAAGACAATCCATCCGTAAACCCATAAAAACTCCCAAAAGGCTTCTTGATTCCTTACGTTGAGAGAAGTATCTAAAAATCTAAATATATAACTTAGAGAAACATTGAGGCCCGTGACGCAAAACAACAAAAATATAATGGCAAGCAATAAATACCACGGTTTTAATTTATCTCTCAAATAGTTTAGGTTCGCTCTAAAAATCAAAGAGTATAAGATAATTATCGATACCGAAACAAAGGGCAGCACACCTGATTTAAGTCCGTCAATATAGTCTTTAAAATTTGGTGCAACGTCACTTGTAAAAGCTGGATATACAATTTCGACCAAGTAACCAAGACCAATAAGACCAAGGTGGCTTAAGGAGATTACGAGCAGAATAGAGGATATTAGCATTATCAGGAGTCTAATATTTGAGTTGGGTGCATTTAAGGGGAAGAAATAAGGCTGTGCCGTATTTACAAATCTTTTCAAAAGCTCTTTGTTAAAACTAAAGGATCTATCCGACATTATTTACAAGTACATTACCCATTAATTCATATTTTACGACAAATTTCTAATCTTTTTATTATTTAGCATATAGAGGAAAAACAACGAAATAGTCAATATGGGAATTGTTAATATTTGACCCATATTCAGATAAGACAAGACGATATCAGACTGTGCATCTTTCAGAAATTCCAGGAAGAATCTTAAAAATGCCACCATAGATATGACAATCAAGAGTAGTCTTCCGGGAATACGTTGAATCCTATCTTTTGCAAACGCAAGTAAGATAAATAAAGATAAATACGAAATTGATTCATATAGCTGAACAGGATATCGTGGTATCGAATCATATAAAGTAAAAGTTAGACATAGACCTTGATTACAGGCTTTACCTAATATTTCGGAGTTAAATAAATTACCTATCCGTATAAGAGATATGAATACGAGAGAGCAATAGAATATCGTATCAAGAAATCTTAATGAATCATCAAACTTGATTTTCTTATTTGAGAGAACGAAATAAGAAACAAGAAAACCGACAAATCCTCCATGGCTCGATAGTCCTTGATAACCAGTAAATTCAAAAGGATTTAATCTTATAGGTAATAATATCTCAATTATATTGTTAGAGTAGTAGGAAAATTCATAAAAAATGCAATGGAACACACGGGAAAATATAAGCATAAAAATTATTGAAGGAAAGATTATTTCCTCTATTGTTGCATCATCTACATGGTTTGATAAATCTTTTTTGACCTTAAAGTAAACAAAAAAAAGACCCAAAGCAAAAAATAACGAATAAAACCTTAAAGATATAAAATCTGACGTAAAAGCATAAGGAGAGTAGTTCCATAAAATGTTATATTCAAAAAACATTTATACAAACAGATTAGAGATTTTCTTTGAGCTCAATTTGAAATCTTTTTTCCTCAAGAGCTTGTCTCTTCTTTATTTCGGCTCCGATTTGTTGATTTAGGATTTCTTTCTCTGTCTCCACAATAAGTTCTGGGACTTCAACAGGTTTTCTATTTTTATCAATAGCTACATAAATAAAATATGCTCTGGCGCAAAGTGTCTTTTCCTCGCTATAACCTTCTTTTGTTACCTTAGTTTTTACTATCAAGGAAGTAGTTCCCGTATAAATGACAACCGATTTGAATTCTACAATATCTCCTTTGCCAACCGGCTGAACAAATTGCATATCTTCTATTGAAGCCGTAACGGCCTTATGGCTAGAGAATCTTCGAGCACAAATACCCCCAACCATGTCCATCACTTCGATTAATTTTCCACCGTACATGGTGCCAATATCATTTGTATCATTGGGAAAGACCATCAAGGTGTTTGTAGCAATTGTCGTTTTTTTTCTTAGTCTTTTTGCCATAATTAAATACCCCACCTTTAGTATAATCTTCATTAAAGATTTTTTCGTGTTTTTTAATTATTCATTAACAATTATAATATTCAAATGAAAAAATTTACAAATACGGATACTTATGTAACAACGTCAGATCTTGAACTTGCGGTTAATGCGGCAGTCACCCTCGAGAGACCTTTGCTCGTTAAGGGTGAGCCAGGTACGGGCAAAACGCTATTAGCGGAAGAGATAGCTAAATCATTAGGAACCGATATCGTCAGATGGCACATAAAATCTACCACTAAAGCTCAACAAGGTTTGTATGAATATGATGCCGTAACCAGGTTAAGAGATTCTCAATTGGGGGATTCCAGAGTAAAGGATATAGGAAATTATATTTTAAAGGGCAAACTCTGGGAAGCTTTTGAGACAAAAAAACGGGTCGTTCTTTTAATCGATGAAATTGATAAGGCTGATATCGAATTTCCAAATGATCTATTGCTTGAATTAGATAGAATGGAATTCTTTGTTTATGAAACCAGAGAAAACATAGTAGCAAAGAACCGGCCCATAGTCATAATCACCAGCAATAACGAAAAAGAATTACCTGATGCTTTTTTAAGAAGGTGTATCTTCCACTATATCAATTTTCCAGAGAGAGATACTATGGAAAAAATCATTGATGTACATTTCCCAAAAATAAAAAAGAAATTATTATCCGAGGCGCTAGATATTTTTTTTGAACTTAGAGAAGTTCCGGGCTTAAAGAAGAACCCATCAACCTCTGAATTAATAGATTGGATTAAATTACTTCTGTCCGATGATATACCTAGAAATGTCTTACTTGAAAGGGACGAGACAAAAGCCGTACCTCCTTTACATGGCGCCTTGATAAAGAACGAACAAGACGTGCGTTTGCTTGAAAGATTAAGGTTTATGATGAGACGAGGAAGATAATGCTTATAGATTTTTTTCTTAATTTAAAAAAGTCGGGAATAAAAACATCATTAAAGGAACTATTAGATCTCATCAATGCCCTCAGCAAAGGTGTAATTAACCCAAGTATGGAAGATTTTTACTATTTAAGCAGATCGATTATGGTCAAAGATGAAAAGTATTTTGATCGCTTTGATAGAGCATTCTCGATTTTTTTTGAAGGAGTTGAAGATCTAGATTTGGCTTTCTTGAAAAACGAAATTCCTGAGGAGTGGCTGAGAAAACAATTCGAAAAAACCTTATCGAAAGAAGAAAGAAAGAAAATAAAATCACTTAACGATTTAGAAGAGCTCATGAAGAA
>CAJXCX010000053.1:0-6187 GCA_913051685.1 uncultured Spirochaetales bacterium | reverse complement strand
CACATGAAAATATACTGTATCGCCTAGCTTGATTCCTTCTATATTGTCAGGAACAAAATGTGTTCTGATTGCTCCCATATAGATATGAACATCAGACCCTTTTCTTACTACTCGTGTTTCATCAAAACTCTTAATTGCAAATGGATTCTTGTTCGCGGCAAGATCAAATATCTTTATTTGATTTCTTGTTATCAAATCCGCCGGCGCAGCTTGAGCATAATGGGGCTCTCCCTGAGTGGGAAAATCAAGAAGCAATTCCATCTTGTTTCCACTTATATCAATCAACTGTGCCGCATGAGCTAACTCCGGACCAGTTGGAAGATATCTATCTTTGGTGGTTTTATTTAATGCAACGAGATATTTGCCATACGGCTTTGTGGTATCTCCACCTGGTATTAGCAAATGTCCAATTGAGTAATAAACAGGGATTCTATCGACCACCTTCCACTCGCCCAATTTCCATTTTATTACCTCAGAACTTATATACACAGAGGTATAAGCATAGCCTTTGTCATCAAATTCCGTATGAAGTGGTCCTAATCCGGGATCCTCAACTTCACCAGCGATAATTTCGTCATAATCTAGTACCGGAATTTTTCCTTCGTATCCCTCAAAGGCCTTTTCTTTTATTGCCTTTTGCATTTTTGTAAATGAGTGCACAGGGATTATCGTGGATAATTTTCCACCCCCAACTATGTATTCTCCTGAAGGATCAACATCGACTCCATGAGGAGATTTCGGTGTTGGCAAATAATAAACTAGTCCCGGGTGCTCTTGTGCATCAAGTACGGTTACTTCTTTTTTTTCTTCACTCCTTGCTATCCTTGTATCCTTATCCATCACATTCCTGAAATAACTTGTTCGTAATTCTGTGCCTTTTCCTTTGGCAACCAATTCTTCCGCATATTTCCAATTTACTGCGGCTATATAATCTTTATCTCTTTGAGAAGCACCTCGTTCTTTTATTGTATGAGCTTGTTCAACGTTATAGGTAGAGAAAAAAGCCCAGCCGTGTGATTTCTTTTTGCCCAAATGTGTTTTGTCATAATCAAAACCAGGGACAAGAATTTGAAATGCCACGGACATGTGTCCTTCGTCATCCACTTTCACAAAAGTTAACACCCCTTTAAAATTTTCTTTATATGAATCGATTGGAACATCTCTTTGTGGAGTAGGGACGCTAAATCTCGTTGCCGCAACCAAATATTCTGTATTTTGAGAAATAAATGGTGAAGCATGGTTTCCTGAAACATGAGGAATCTCAAGAATTTCTTCCGTTTCAAAATTCGTTAAATCTATTCTCGCTATTCTAGGCGTATTGTTATCGTTAATAAATAACCACCTTCCATCTATTTTTCCTCTTGTTTGTGAGAGCTGCGGATGGTGAGCATCTCCCCACGGAATCTCACCCCAAGAAGTTTTAAAAAAGGCTTTTGTCTCTTCCGAGAATCCATAGCCATTTTCAGGGAATAGAGAAAAAACGGGAATCGTCTTCAACAATCTCCCGGAAGGCAGTCCGTATACCGTAACGTTACCACTGTAGCCTCCGGACATAAAAGTGTAAAATTCATCATATTCTCCAGGGGGTACATATACCGCCTTTGCGTGTTCCGTGGTTTTCGAATCAAAATGAGTAGCGTTCGCACTTATGCTATAACTTAAAAGAGGTGCTCCTAGCAAAAGAGCGGTTGCTATTACCAGATGCCAAACTGATCTTGTCAAACGTGATATTAAAATCATTTTCCTAACTCCTTTTTGTGTGAAATTTTATGTGAAATCAAACTAAACGGTATGCAAGAAAAGACTACTTTTTCGAAAAAAGAAAAGAGCGAAAAATAGGGTATCGAAAGTGAGAAAATCTTTCCCAGAACCATAGCATGATTAATCTTACCTTGATAAAATACATTGTCAAAAATAGGGTATAGGCATTGCCTAAGATGTAATCTTTTTCTGTATAAATATTGACAAATAAGTCAAAAAAAAGCAGTATTAACTTGCTATGGTCTTGCGATTCTTCTTCTTCTCTCTGGTTTTATTTTTTCTATCTTGGCTTTCACCTTTTGCTGAGCAGAACAAAGGAATCGGACCGGTAAAAAATGTGGATATTCCTGAAACCATTGACAAAAAAATGGCCAAAGAAGGGGAAGAGTTATTCACTATTAAATGTTCTTCCTGTCATAAATTTGATGAAAAATTTGCTGGTCCGCCTCTACAAGGTGTCACAAAAAGACGAAGTGCGGAATGGATATTAAATCAAATCGTTAATCCAGCAGAGATGGCAACAAAAGATCCAATTGCGAAAAAGCTAGTCGGAGAATATTATCTTATCATGCCAAACCAGAATATTGGCGTTAAAGAAGCAAGAAAAATCTATGAATATTTCAGATTAGTAGATTCCACAAAATAATTTTAAACACGTTCTTTTTTCAGAGGAGATATCGGCTCTATCTGTCTACCTTTAAGTAGTAAGGGAATCAACTTAATAGATAATAGAGAAAAAGAAACTATCCAAAAAACTTGTGCAAGTAGAATATAAATATAATAAGAATCAGGGTCAAAAATAGGAAGGACAACTCTTATAAACGCACCTACCATTAATATACCGATTGATATATTAATGAATGTATCTGGATTTTTTGTATTTCCAGAACTAAATCCTATTATTATTCTGCTCATCATAGTAGCAGTCATAATCCCAATTCCTCCATATGCAAAAGCATGCAGATGCAATGACGGCATTAATTCAAAATACCCCTGGAATCCTCGTAGAAAAACCCCTAAAAGTATATAGAAAGTAGCAACATATAATCCTAGGATTAAAAAATTGTTCCATATTATTGGCGAATAAATATTAAAGATTCTGACGAAATTACTTACTAGGATAATAATCGAGATAGCTTGTAAATATTTATCGTCCGCGGAAACGAGAATAAGAATAAAAAAAATCGGGAGCAAAAGAATGTTTATCTTATAAAGTGTGCTGTTCGACTTTATGATTTTAAATTTTTTATTAAAATAAAGAGCGTTTCCTTCCACAACCGCTGGCAACACTCTTCCACCTATCATCATAATCAAGAACACAAGTAGATAGATGGCCATGTGTATTAAAGAGATTGAGTTGAAATACATTGTTCCTGTTTCAGCAAGATAAAAACATATCTCTATCGAAAGAAATAAAAATAAGACGTAGGGAAGTGCACGAAGTTGATAAAGCTTCGTGTTCTTGAAAATTCTTTTTGTAACGGAATAAAACAAAAGAAAGCAGAATATTATATTAAAGAATAATAATATTTTAAAAATGTTCTCATTCGAAAAAGCGGCAAATCTAGCCACAAGCCAGGATCCAAGATTGATTAGGAAGAGATTGTTCGAGCTTCTACTATAATATTCTCCTGGTTTTTCCACTACTAATAAAAAACCAGAAGCTACAGCAAGAGCGTAACCATAGATCATCTCGTGAGCATGCCAACTAAATATTGAGCTAAAACCAATTATTTGAATATCAGTACCGTGAGGACCATATATTAAAAACCATAGCAATAGAGATACTACGGTGAACAAAAGAGCAAAGCCATAAAATATTCTTGGACCGATGTCTCTAATCTTTTTAAAAAGCGGGGAAGTTTTGTTCATATAAACCTAGTTCTTCTCAAGCACCTTGTATTTCTTAATCTTTTCTTCGAGTTATATTCTGATTCCGTATTTCGGTTAAACCAAAACTCCAATCTCTTGGCCTCTTCTTTTTTTTAGTGACAATCCGTATTCGTCGACTAGCTGGGGTCTTTGAATTGTTTTGTTTGACTTTTTTACTTTGCATATGGATCGGCAACCTCAGGATGAAAGTATTTAAAACAATTACGGTGCTGGTCAGTATATGCGTTTGGTGGATAATATTTGTCATAAAACTCTAAATCCAAATGATGAGCCTGGAAGACCAATCTCATGTACATCGGATCCACGAATGCCGGGAACCTTCCATAGGTATTATAAATATAATTTATAACATCTTTTACGATTCTCCTGGTCTTTTCGGTAGGCCTCGGAGCTTCCATTAATTGCTTGTCGGGCTCCAAATAAGGATGAGGCATGTCTTGTTCCCTATCCCAAGTTTTGTACTTGTTCTCATAGAAAGCATCAAACGCATCATCCATGTTTTTATAATAAGGAGGGCAATACGCTTCAAATACTCCATCCCGACCGACGGGAATGCCTTGAGGCTGCTCAATCCCCTTTCCTTCTTTTGGAGAAACGAACCTAAAACCTAGCCCTTTGAATTGCTCAGGATTTGAACCGAGGGTGTATCTGGGCAACAGGCCTGTAAATGTCCACCCACCAAGACCAAGTGCTTGGAGAGCCAAGGCCATGTTCTGACAAATAAAAGCTTGTTCAACATTTAGTCCAGTTAAGATTCTAGCTTCTAATTCAAACAAGCTAATTTTTACATCCGATTTGATTCTACCTTGAGCAATCCATTTATCCTGTCCGGCAGAACATTTCTCTATATCATCCACGATTTGAAAACCATAGCTGTTACTACAATATAAGCACAACAAATTTAAATATTCTTCAGTAATATCAGTAACCGGAATAAACAAACTGCTTCCAGGCTTATTAGTATTCCATTCGTTAAAAGTAAAGAGGCCGGGCATTTTGTCTGGAATATCTGGTCTTCCATCCTCTAATTTCAATAGGCTTGTTTTGTATAAACCCAATAGCTTTTCAATTCGTTCGTCACGAGATAAGTCATAAAAAAGGTTGAGCTCTTTATCTTTTGGCAGAAGCTTGTTCGCTTCTATCATATACAATCCTTTGTCGTTTGAAAGAAAAAGCTCGGTACTGTGAGGATTGCACGCTGAAGGCCAAGTTCGACCTGTCCATTGACAAAGCAAATTTATTGCGTCTGGTGGCAAATCGGCTATACACAAACCCGTAAGGCCAGTTCCGGCCCAGGTCAACATCGCCTCTTGGAATTCGCTTAGAGGATGTGGTTTTTTGTCCGATGTAAAAGATAAGTTAGTACCTTCTAACTTAAATCCTAAGCCAAACCTGCGAGAACGTCTATTGAATAAAGCATCGAATAGAGGATATTTAAAAGCAGCGTCGTAATCAACTTTGTCCATTTTCTTACTCCTTGCTTGGTGTCAGAAATAACGAAAACAGCTGGGGGTTTATTATTATGTATAGGAAGGCTCTTCGATGCTCCTCCTAATCACCATAGCCCTAATAGAATACACAAAGAATTGCGCCTTAGTCAATACCTATACCCTGTTTTTGACAACCAGCAAGAGAAGGAGGTAGAATGATTATCACTGTTATGTGTGTACATTATATTTTGCCAGACAATTTAACTGATGAGATAAGTGATTTTTCGGAATCCGTAAGAAATCATATTGCCCTTAGAGAGAAGGGGCAAGTTGGCATTGAAGAGGAAACGAAGTTCAAAGCCCTAAGAGTTTCTCATGGACTATACGAACAAAGAGAAAAAGACACTTATATGCTACGAATTAGATGCCCAGGAGGATTGATTAATCCCGACCAATTAATAGTCGTGGCCAATCTGGGTTTACTTTATGGATCTGGAGATGTTCATTTCACAACACGACAGGAAGTTCAACTCCATCAAATTAACCTTAAAGACATACCTGAAATCTTGTCCAATCTTTTTAATGCTGGATTGACTTCAAGAGGAGGCGGAGGCAATACCGTTAGGAATATCCTCTGCCCGGCGGATTCAGGACTAACAACAAGAGATATTTTTGATGTCTCTCCATACGCAGTGGGGTTAACATCAAAATTAATTTCAGAAAGCGAATCCTGGAATTTGCCAAGAAAATTTAAAATAGCTTTTTCAGACGACCTATCCGATATAGCTTATTCTAAATCGACCTGTTTGGGTTTTATCGCTTCAATTAAAGATGGTTTAGAGGGTTTTGAAGTTCATTGTGGTGGTGGACTTGGTAGGCATCCTGCTATCGCCAAACCTTTATTGGATTTTATTCCCAAAGAGAATCTTTATTACGCAACAAAGGCGCTACTTAAAGTTTACGATAGACATGGGAACAGAAAGAGTAAGCATTCGAGTAGAATCAAATTTCTTGTTTCCAAAATAGGGATAGATGAACTTTCTACATTGTTCCAAGAAGAGTATGCAGAATTACAAAAAGACAAATAACTAAAGATAGATACT
>CAJXCX010000052.1:0-6280 GCA_913051685.1 uncultured Spirochaetales bacterium | reverse complement strand
AATAGAATCTTTTAATACGGTATTTTTCTCTGAAAGAAAATCTACTAGCCCCATGTTGATTGCTTCGTTAGCATCAAACTTATCTCCTGTAAAAAAGATTTTTTTTGTATTAGTAATACCGATTTTATTTATAAAGTTTTTTAGCCCATAGTAATTGTAGACTATCCCAAGTTTGGCAGGAGGCATGCAAAATATACTTTCTTTGGAAAAGAATCTAAAATCGCAATTTAATAAGATTTCCAGAGTCCCACCATATATATGGCCATTAATTGCCGCAATTATAATTTTTGATGAATCTGTTATAACGTCCGAAATTTTCATAAGAGGATGCTTTTCTTCTTGGTAATCTGGGAGATGTATCTTCAACAAGTCTTCTTTAGAGCTAACGCTGTCGGATGAAATATCATACCCTGCTGAAAAAACTTTATCTCCTTGTGCTGTTATGATGATTGATATTATCGTATTGTTGGTTTCTGCGTTTTTAATAAAATTACACATTTCTTCCAGCATTTCTGCATTGACTGCATTCTTCCTATCAGGCCTATCTATTGTTATCATTCGAATATTGTCGATATCTTCATATTTAACAAAATGACTCATATCCGTTATATTAATCAAATTATAATTTATTAAAAGTGGTGAATATATGCCTGTTTATGAATTTGAATGTAGAGATTGTATGACCTCATGTAATAAGGGTATCGATGCTCTTGTAAAAAATTTGGACAAAACACATGCAACCAAACTAATAAAAAGCAATTCCAATTTTCTTTACATAGAAGTTCTGAATCCTAAAAATGATAAAAAAATATTCTCAGCTGGAAAAGAAGGCGAAAAGGGAGTTAGAAGGTTTAGGTATAAGATTGATGATAAAAAGTTTCTCTATGTCGAATTGAAAGATTGGAGATTTAGTGAACTTTTTTTTCAAGATGAAAGTCAAGAGAATGTTGAATGCCCTAACAATAATAATAAGTGTAAAGAAGTTGTTAGAATTTTTTCACCATTTAAAGCTATCTTTGAGAAAAGAGGTGGTCTTAATGATAGAGCACCAAAACCAGGCGATCCAATTCAATGGCACAAAGATTACAAAACAATGAAAGATGAGGAAGTAGCTTCAACTTATGTTGGACAAGATTATTTAAACCAATACTTCGGTAGTTCACAAGGTGACGGCTCGTATGGCACCATTAGTGAGGATCTAAAGGGTGACAACTAGGAGTTCTTATGCCTTTATATGAGTTTGAGTGTACTACATGTAAGGACAATATACTTGCCGCTCATAAAAAAATTGAGACGAAATTTGATAAGAAAACACTGGTTTCACTTCTAAAAAAATATAAGAATATACATGGTGTTCAAATTTTTGATTTGAATGCAGAAAAAATGCTTCAATCTGTTGGGGTAAAAGATGACGATACCATAGAAATAGATTTATATATCGACGAAGGGAAAACGATGGTCCTTTTTTATACTGACTCATTTAGGTTCTCCGAGCTAATATTAGACGAAGAGGATGAGAAGAAAGTAGAATGTATGTGCGGAGAAAAGAAAAAAGTAGAAAAAGTTGTATCGTCATTCTCTTATACTCAGGATTTGTCCACTGACCCGCCAAGACCTCCTGGAATGAAAGATCTACCTAAGGGGATACAGGGAAAGGTGCAACTAGGTGAATACATTGAGGAAAAAGATAGACCTCACAATATCAAGGCTGACAACAGATACAAGCATCAATATAGAGACAAATCAAAACAAAAACTTCTTTAAGCTTCTCGTTAGAGTTTTAACGAGGATTGTCTTCGATATGTTTTATAAATTTTTTCAAAATCTCAACTTTGCCATCTTCAACATCTTTATAGGAACATCCAAATTTCGATTTTATTAAAATCAATATATGCGCGTAAGGATTTCTTCCTTTTGGATGATATCGAGACTCGGGTAGTTTGTTCTTTAGCCTATCACCGGTTTCTGTAATCAGTTTCCATGTCGCTTTTCTATTGTCTTCATTCATCTAATGTGTAATCTTTCTTCTTTTTTCCAAATCTTCTACTTAATTCCGAATAAATATCATGGATATCTATATCGTGTTCCGCAAGTGCCACCAACATATGAAACAAAAGATCTGTATATTCATATATTATTTTGTCTCTATCGCCAATTTCTGATGCTTCTATCGCTTCCTTGGATTCTTCATCAATTTTGTCTAATATTTTTTTTATGCCGCTTCTAAATAAAGACGAAGTATATGAGGACTTGCTCTTTACATCTTTCTTGCGTTCTTTTATCACATCAAAAAGGGTATTTAGTATATCCTTTTTTGAGGGGGCAGAAGAAGGAATTTTATCGTTGATACCTCTAAAAAAGCATGAATTGTTACCGGTGTGACAACTCGGACCGCTTGGATTAACCAGATATATCAGGCTATCTTCATCGCAATCGACAAGAATATTTCTTATAGATAATGTGTTTCCCGATGTTTCACCTTTTTTCCATAAGGCCTTTCTGCTTCTACTCCAGAAATAGGCGTGGCCACTTGTGACCGTGTGTGATATAGCATCGCTATTTGCATAAGCAAACATCAGAATGTCACCAGTCTTATAGTCTTGTACCACAACAGGTATTAGCCCATTTTCATTATATTTTATTTGGTTTATAATAGATTCCATTAATATTCAATATACAATAAAATATTGATAAGGAAATTAGTATGGCCAGAGTGACTATTGAAGACTGTTTAGAAAAGGTGAGGAATAGGTTTGAACTATCCGTTGCTGCCATGAAAAGAGCAAAAAAAATCTATGAAGGTGAGCCATCTTTATCTAATGAAAACAACAAACCAATCGTCTTAGCGCTGAGAGAAATAGCCGAAGATAAGATCGTAGTCGTCAAAACGCTTAAAGAGTAGTATCTTTATGAATCTTTCTATAGATTCAGGCGGCACATTTACGGATATTGTGATTGAGCAAGATGGCCTGTTTCGGACTCACAAGGTCCCTTCAGATAATTTAAAACCATATCTACCCGTAGTAACTTTTCTAGAAAAATCCAAGAAACGATATCAATATTTTATCAACGGTACAACTGTAGCAACAAATTCAATTCTACAACATAGAGGCGCAAAGACGCTTTTAATCACTACCTATGGTTTTAAGGATGTAATTAAGATTAAGAGGCAATCTAGGAAAGATTTATACTCTTTGTTCCCAAAACAACCTACCTCCTTTTTAGCAAAAATCAAAGTGGAGACTATCAAAGAAAGAACAGAGTTCGATGGTACTGTTTCATTGGAGCCATCCAAGAAGGATATTGATATAATAAAAAAGAAAATAATTCGAAATAAGATAGAAGTGGTCGCTATATGCCTTCTCAATTCTTTTGTTAATCAGAAAAATGAAAAAAATCTCAAGACATCTTTGACTAAACTTGGTATTCCGATTTATATATCAAGCGAATTGAATCAACAGATTAAAGAATACGAACGCTCTGTTACAATTTCTGCAAATGCGTTTGTTTCAAAAAAACTTAATGAATACATCAATGAAGTTGAAAGTACAAAATATTTTGATAAATTTTTAATTCAACAATCGAATGGAGGATTGGCTTTTACGGATTTAGCCATGAGGAATCCAGTGAATTTGCTTCAGTCCGGTCCGGCTGGAGGCGTAATTGGTGCTTACAAACTTTCAAAGGTATTAAAAGATAACAAAGTTATAACTTACGACATGGGAGGCACATCGACCGATGTTTCTTTGATTGATTTTGATATCCTTGAAAGAGATTCGCTAGAAATCGACAATGAGTTTTTAAATCTTAATTGCATGGACATATCATCTATTGGATCGGGGGGTGGATCGATTGCATATATCGATAAAGGTAACTCGTTAAACGTAGGACCTAAAAGTGCTGGATCAAATCCTGGACCCTCAGCCTATGGAAAATCAAATTTTCCTACTGTATTCGACGCAAATATTGTTCTCGAAAGAATACCCAAGATGATTTTGCAGGATAATATGATTAAGCTTTACCCCGAAAGATCTTACAGGAGCATTGAAAGGATATCGAAAAAACTTAAGATATCGACTTTAAGATGTGCTGAATCCATAATAGAACAAACAAACCATAAAATGTCGAATGCAATTGAATCCCTATGCGCAAAATATGGGTTTGATCATAGGGAGTTTGTTTTGTATGCGTATGGAGGATCGTCAGGTCTACATGCGTGTGATATTTCGGAAATTTTAAATATAAAAAAAATTGTTTTTCCAAATCATATGGCAGTTTTTTCCGCAAAAGGAATGCTTACCGCTGACTCGTTCTACGATTTACATGTCACCTTTAAAAAGAATTACAATAATCTTAGTTACACGGATATAGAAAAAGAATTTGAAAGCAACATTGCCAAATTTAATAAAATTAATTCTAAAAAAGTTGTAAGGATTGATAGATTTATCAATTTGAAGTATTTGGGACAAGGAGACTATATTCAAATAAAAAATTCAAAAAACAATCTAAGAAATTTTACTTTGGAACATTACAAAAGATTTGGCTTTAGGCTTGCTAGGGATGTTGAGGTATCTTCATTGAAAATTAGGTTTCATTTTCAGGATAACCCTTCTTTGGATTTTGTATATCGTAGCAAGAATAAAGATGCCTTATTTAGAGGCGAGTTCAGCTCCGGTATCGTGACAAAAGAGAATATGAAAAATCGTAAAAAATACAAAAGCCCCCTGACGATAATGGATGATAAAATTCCAATTATTGTAAATCGAGGACACAATGCTAGCTTGGATGCGTACGGAAATATAATAATTGAAAAAAAATAATGGATTAATAAACAAGCTGAAGATTTATTTTGATAAAACTTATAGTTTTAAAGAGATTCCTATAGACAAAAAATCAATCCTATCTTCGGTAGCAATTATATTAAAAGGTGGAGCATCTTATCCAGAGCTTTTGTTCATAAAAAGAGCGGAAAGGGCTGATGATGCGTTTTCCGGCCATATGGCCTTTCCCGGTGGCGTCAAAGAAGAAACGGATGAGAATATATTATCTACAGCGATTAGAGAAACGGCGGAAGAAGTAGGGCTAGATTTACATCAAGACGGAGAATTGATTGGGAGATTTGATGATTATAGGCCTGTAACCCCTTCGGCTAACGATTTTATTGTTTCACCTTTCATTTTTTATATAAAGAAACCAAATATCACATTAATTAAGAATTCTGATGAAGTTGAAGATGTAATTTGGATAGGACTTGATAAGCTAAAAAAATTATTACCTGGCAGCAAGAGAACAACTAATAAATTCAATAGGGAATATCAAGACTACGTATTTGACCATGAAGGCTATAGGATTTGGGGGATGACAGGCAAAATATTACATTCTTTTATAACTACAATTGATGGTATCAATTAGATTCATTAAATTTTACTTTAGTCATTTAAGTGATAGAATAGAAAAATGGGCAATGTAAATAAGGTTATTTTGCTTGGAAGACTTGGTGCAGACCCAGAAACTGGTGTTACATCCGCACAGCAAATACCAACGGCAACATTGAGAATAGCCACGAACTCAAGGTTTAAAAATCAGGCAGGAGACTGGGAGGATAGGACTTCCTGGCACCGGTGTGTTGCGTTTGGAAGAACAGCAGAAAACTTAGCGAAATTCTTTAAAAAAGGTAGTCAAATTTATTTGGAAGGTAGGCTTGAAACACGATCGTGGGACGATGAAAGCAGTGGCCAAAAACGATATATGACCGAAGTTATAATTAACAATTTCGAATTTATAGATTCAAAATCTGGAGGCACAAATCAATCTATTGATGATGATATCTTAAAGGATTTTGATATAGACGATCCATCCAATGGAGATTCATCCAAAGGTGGCGATGTACCGTTCTAATTAAATGTCTAATAAAAATCTTAACATTGTACTGCTATGTGCCGGAAAAAGTTCTAGACTGAAGTTTAACTTGCCTAAAGTAATACTCCCAATTAATGGTCGCACTTTGATAGAAAGATCATTGGAGAATTTAGACAAACTAAACCCAAAAAAAATAATTATAGTTACAGGTTTCAGGGATGATTTGGTTACAAACCTGGTTAAGACTTTTCGTTATAAAAATATTAAATTTGTTAGTCAAAAGACTCAACTTGGAACAGGTCATGCCGTTAAACGGGCCGTTGGCTCTCTAGGTAAGGGCTCAACCGTACTAATATTGAATGGCGATACTCCTTTTGTTGATATCAATACTATTAAACAATCGATATCCTTTCATTCAAAA
>CAJXCX010000051.1:0-6405 GCA_913051685.1 uncultured Spirochaetales bacterium | reverse complement strand
AAAAAAGAGGAAGGGGGTAGACATACTCCGTTCTTCAAAGGTTACAGGCCTCAGTTTTATTTTAGGACAACAGATGTGACTGGATCCATCGAACTTGGAAAAGGCGTGGAGATGGTTATGCCTGGAGACAATACTACAATGGATGTAGAACTGATAGTGCCAGTTGCTATGGAAGATGGTCTTAAATTCTCTATTAGAGAGGGTGGTAGAACGGTTGGAGCCGGAGTTATCACCAAAATTAACGATTAGAAGGAAACTATGGAAACCGCGCCAAAAGTTAGAATTAAGCTTAAATCATTTGATCATAGGCTGTTAGATAAATCGACTTTTGATATTGTTGATACGGTTAAAAGAACCGGTGCAAAGGTTGCAGGTCCGATACCACTACCGACACATATATCTAGAACATGCGTTCTAAGAGCTCCTCATGTGTATAAAGATTCACGTGAACATTTTGAGATGAGAACGCATAAACGCCTTGTGGATATTCTCGAACCTACTCAACAAACAATCGATTCGTTGATGAAGCTTGATTTGGCTTCAGGGGTAGAAGTAGAAATCAAGCTGCAAGGTGAGTAAATGTCAGATAACAATCTTGAATTAGAGAAAAAATCAAAGAAAAGTTCTACCAAAAAGAACGAATCTAAAGATTCAAAGCCAAAGAAGGGAGCTGTCTCTTCTAAGGCGAAAAAAACAAAAAAAGAATCTCCTCAAGAGGAAGTCAAAGCCGAAGAGTCTCCTCAAGAGGAAGTCAAAGCCGAAGATATCAAAAACGACATACCCGGAATTAAATTAAGTGGATTAATGGGGACTAAAATAGGAATGACCCAAACCATAATGGATGACGGAGAGATCATCCCTACTACCATAATCAAACTAGGCCCTTGTCTTGCATTGGAAAAGAAAACCGCAAATCATAAAACTTCATTAAAAGTAGGATATCTAGATACACGACCAACATTGCTGAACAAATCACAACTCTCATATTTCTCCAAATTGAATATAAAACCGGTTAAACACATCAAAGAATTTGATTTGTTAAATCCTGAAGTTGAAATTAGTCCTGGCATGGAAATTAAAGCGGACATGTTTCAACCCGGTGATATTACCGATATAACATCAAAATCTAAGGGTAGAGGCTTTGCCGGTGTCATCAAAAGACATAATTTTGCTGGCCTAAACCATACTCATGGAACCCCGCAAAATCAAAGATCTGGTGGTTCAGTTGGGGCATGTGCGTACCCGGCTAAAATCTGGAAAGGGAAGAAAATGCCCGGGAGATATGGCGGAAAGACTTCAACCATGCAAGGTTTGCAAGTTCTTAAAGTCGACTTAAATCAAAATATAATTTTTATCAAAGGCTCTGTTCCAGGATTTAATGGATCTATCGTCTATGTTAACCATACGAGGAAAGGGTAATGAATTTAAATGTTATTGATATAAACAACAAGAAAGTTGATAAATTTACTTTCGATTTTGATGATTCATTCGAAATCAATAGGAAGGTTATCAGTCAAGTTGTAAGATGGCAGCTTTCAAAAAGGAGATCCGGAACTGCTGCTACAAAAAATAGAGCACTGGTTTCTAGTAGCAACAAAAAACCTTTCAAACAAAAAGGTACTGGTAATGCGAGATCGGGTTCAAGAACTTCCCCTATTTGGAGAGGAGGCGGTGTGATATTTGGTCCTACTCCAAAAAATTGGTCTCTTGATATACCAAAAAAAATAAAAAAGATGGCGCTTATGCATTCAGTCGTTTACAAAATTCAGCAAAATTCTTTTACTATAATGGATTCATTTGATTTAGATACTCATAAAACAAAGGAACTACTTAACAAGCTTAATTCTCTTAAATTATCTAAGAAAATTTTAATTATATCGGATCAGGAAAATGACAATTTACGACTTTCGTCAAGAAATATTAAAAATGTAAAACTAATTAAATCGATAGGTGTCAATGTCTACGATTTATTGAATTACCCCTCTATTGTTATAGACAAGACAGCTTTAAATGCTTTAATCGAAAGGATAAAATCGTGAAGAAATACGTAACGGATATCATCGTGAAGCCTCTGGTTACGGAACAAATTGCCGGCATGAATCAGAAAGGTTGTTATGTTTTTGAAGTTAAAAGTGATAGTACAAAAAACGAAATACGAGATGCAATTCAAAGATTTTTTAATGTCAAAGTTAAAGATATAAGAACGTCTACAAAGCCTGGTAAGAAAGTTTCCAAGGGCGGACAGGCTGTAGGGAAAAGAAGTAAACAAAAGAAAGCCTTTGTAACATTGAAGGAAGGAACGATTGAAATAATTCAAGGAGTGTAAGATGGGAATAAGAAAATATAAACCTACCAGTCCGGGCAGAAGATTTATGACTAGTGCTGACTATGATGGAATTACCACTCAGGCCCCATGCAAATCACTACTTGCTTCCTCGCATAGAAAAAAAGGACGAAATAATAACGGAAGAATAACTTCCAAAAGTAGAGGCGGCGGTCATAAGCGTTTATATAGATTGATTGATTTTAAAAGAGATAAATTTGACATACAGGGAATCGTAAAAACAATCGAATATGATCCCAATAGAACGTCAAGGATAGCGTTAATTCACTATAAAGATGGTGAAAAGAGATATATCTTGGCACCTTCTGAATTAGCCCCAGGGGATTTCATTGTTTCGTCGGAAAAAACCGAAATTAAAACAGGCAATTCTCTTTTGTTGGGCAATGTTCCAGAAGGCACGATTATTCACAATATAGAAGTTTCACCACAAAATGGTGGCAAACTTGCTAGATCTGCCGGAACTTCCGCCCAAGTTTTAGGGAGGGAAGGGGAGCTCACAATGATAAAATTAAGCTCGGGAGAAACTAGATATATTCGTTCAGATTGTAGAGCAACGATTGGACGGCTTGGCAATGAAAAACACAATCAAATAGTTGTAGGTAAGGCCGGTAGAAACAGACATCTAGGACGACGACCTAAGGTTAGAGGTGTCGCGATGAACCCGGTAGATCATCCACATGGTGGCGGAGAAGGAAAAGCGGCCAGAGGCAACCCGAACCCTGTTTCTAAGTGGGGGTGGATTACTATTGGTAAAAAAACGAGACAAAACCCAAGAACAGACAAAATGATTGTCAAAAGAAGAAGGGTGGGCTATGGAATGGACAAGAGGTGATTTAAGAAATGGGTAGATCAGTTAAGAAAGGACCCTTCGTCGATGAAAAACTTATGAAGAAGGTCGAAAAAGCAAAAGAAACGGACAGTCAGAAAATTATAAAAACATGGTCAAGGAGATCAATGATTGTACCCGAAATGATAGGACTTACTTTTGCTGTACATAACGGTAGAAAATTTGTTCCGGTTTACGTAACCGAATATATGCTTGGACATAAATTCGGAGAATTCTCTCCAACAAGAGTGTTCATATCACACGCAGGTGGAGATAGGAAATCGAGGGTTAGTAAATAATTATGATTTCGAAAGCTGTAAACAAATACGTTAGAAGAACCCCTAGGAAAGTTAATTATGTTCTTCAAACGATTAGAGGAAAAAATGTTGACTATGCTTTTATGCTACTAAAGACATTTAAACAGGCGGCGAAAGACGATGTGGCAAAGACATTAAAATCTGCTGTATCAAATGCTTTCGAGAAAGGATTTACGGATTCTGAAAGGATTTTCGTTTCTCAAGCCTATAGTACCGAAGGACCAGCTTTTAAAAGATTTAAAGCTCGTGCGATGGGGAGAGCGACAAGGCGATCGAAGAGACTAAGCCATATAACGATAATTTTAGAGGAGAAAGTAACCTAATGGGGCAAAAAGTAAATCCTATATCATTGAGAATTGGAATAACTCGAAACTGGCCTTCTAATTGGTTTGTTTCTAATAAAAAAGCATATAAAGAATTCCTCCATGAAGATTTAAAAATCAGAAACTATGTGAAGAAGAAGTTTTACCAGTCAGGTATTTCTAGATTGGAAATCGAGAGACCATCGAATGATAAATTAAGATTGGTCGTCTATTGTTCAAAGCCCGGACTTTTAATTGGAAGAAAAGGAGCTGATATAGATATCTTAAGAAAAGATCTTGCGAGGATGTATAAAAAGGAGATTCTTATAGATATAAGAGAAGTAAAAAGGCCCGAAATTGACTCACAGCTGGTTTCTGAAAATATTGCTCTTCAACTTGAACGAAGAGTATCTTATAGAAGAGCGATGAAACGAAGTATGACGTCCGCCCTAAGGCTTGGCGCAGTAGGGATTAAAATTATGGTTTCCGGCAGACTTGGTGGTACTGAAATTGCGCGAAGTGAGTGGTACAGGGAAGGCAGAGTACCTTTAAGTACATTGAGGGCAGATATAGACTATGGGTTCGCCGAAGCTCTTACCACATATGGAATTATTGGTATTAAAGTTTGGATTTTTAAAGGGGAAATTATAAGAAAGAAAGAAAAAAACGAGAAGGAGGTTCTAAATGCTAGAACCTAAGAAAAGGAAATTTAGAAAAGAGCACAAGGGAAGAGTTAGAGGGGTTGCAACCAAAAGCAATAAAGTTTCGTTTGGTGAATTTGGACTCCAATCTTTAGATTTTGCAAGAATTACTGGAAGACAGATTGAGGCCGCAAGGATTACAATTACGAGAAAAGTGAGGCGGGGTGCAAAGTTGTGGATAAGAATATTTCCCCATAAGCCAGTTACCAAGAAACCAGCGGAAGTCAGAATGGGAAAAGGCAAGGGTGATATTGATAGGTATGTAGCGCCTATAAAGAAAGGGACAATGCTTTATGAGATTGCTGGAGTTGACGAAGAATTGGCACGAGAAGCATTGAGACTAGCTTCTAATAAATTACCTGTAAGAACCAGGGTAGTTGCCAGAACAAGAGGTCAATTGACATAATGAAAATGGACGAATTAAAAAAATTAGATATAGCAGAGATAGAAAACAAAATAGTGGAGCTTAAAGGTTCGCTTTTGAAGAACAGAATTAACAAGCTGAACCAGGGTGACTTTGATACCAATATCTATAAGCAAATCAGAAAAGATATAGCAAGATGTATGACGGAAATCAATATAAGGACAAAGGGCAAATAAAATGGCAAGAGGACGTATACGAAAAGTGACCGGTATTGTTACGAAGAACTCATCGGATAAAACAGTAATGGTTCAGACTGAAACAAGAAGTAAAAATAAAAGATACAACAAGATTGTTATGTTAAAAAAGAAATTCCCTGTTCATGACGAAAAGAATCTCGCTAATGTCGGAGATTTAATTGAAGCAATAGAAACAAAACCGATTAGCAAAAGTAAGAGGTGGAATTTAGTACAAGTTCTTGAAAAAGGGGTCGGATCATGATTCAACCTGAAACACAATTGCTTACAGCCGACAACACTGGGGCGAAACAATTAAACGTAATCAGACTTAAGGGCGGCTCCTTTAGAAGGTATGCTCGAATTGGGGATATTGTTACCGTTTCAATTAGAGATGCTATTCCAAATTCTAAAGTTGAAAAAGGTAAAATATTTCAAGCTGTAATAGTAAGAACCAAGAAAGAAATTAAACGACCCGATGGTTCATATATTAGGTTTGACGATAATGCAGCGGTTTTGATAAATAAAGATAATCAGCCAATTGGGACAAGAATCTTTGGACCCGTTGCGAGAGAACTACGAACTAAGGGTTTTATGAGAATCGTTTCTTTAGCTCCGGAGGTTATATAGGGCATGGGAAGTAAAGTTGCTAAACCAAAAAAAGGTCAAGAGGTTAAGATTATAGCTGGAAAATACAAGGGACAGGTAGGCAAGATTGTATCTGTTGACAAGAAAGGAAGTAGGGTAACGATAGAAAACATCAATGTTGCAAAGAAGCATATTAAGCCAGATAAAAAAAATCCAAGTGGTGGCATTATCAATAAGGAACAAGGCATACATATATCAAATGTGATGGTGGTTGCAAATGCTTAGCATTAAAGAGCTATATGTAAATTCCATCCCTGGTCTAATTTCGGATTTGAAACTCAAGAACAAAATGGAAGTTCCAAAAATAGTGAAAGTTAGTATTAATATGGGACTTGGTAAACTATCTGATTCGGGAAAGGATTCAAAATTGATTGATGAAGCCTGCAATGAATTAACTCAAATTGCAGGTCAAAAAGCAATTGTAACGAAAGCTAAAAAATCTGAAGCTGGGTTTAAGCTCAGAGAAGGTGCATCTATTGGTGCTCGAGTGACATTGAGAGGAGAAAAGATGTACGAGTTCCTCTCCAAGCTCGTCAACTTGGCACTGCCCAGGGTGAGAGATTTTAGAGGTATTTCAAGAAAATCATTTGACAAAAAGGGTAACTACAATTTGGGAATAGAGGACCATTTAATTTTTCCTGAAGTTGATCCTACAAAGACAACTAAAAAC
>CAJXCX010000050.1:0-6448 GCA_913051685.1 uncultured Spirochaetales bacterium | reverse complement strand
CCCATGAAGAAATCCTTCTCGTGCTGCTGCAACAGTGCCAGAATAATTTATATCATCCCCCAAGTTGGCTCCATTATTGATACCTGCTACAACTAAATCAAATTTCTTTTTGCCCATCTTGCTATTGATAGCATAATTAACACAATCTGCTGGAAGCCCTAATACGGAATATTTATTGTTATCAATCTTTTTTACCCTCAGTGGTACATTCAAACTTATCGAATGACTCGTGGTGCTTTGATTATGAGAAGGGGCAACTATTATAGTTTCTCCAAACTCTGATAAAATCTTATACAGCGCATCGATTCCCTCGGAATCAACCCCATCATCGTTTGTTAAAAGAATTCTCATTTTTTGTCGGGGTGATCGGACTCGAACCGACGACCCCTGGTCCCCCAGACCAGTGCGCTACCAACTGCGCCACACCCCGTGCTTAAGGAGCATCTAAAATTTTTTCTAATCTTTTTTGTATTTCTTTAAGTTTTTTAACAACTCCCTCTTCTTTTCGGAAGGCATTTTGAAGCTTTTCGTTAATTTTACTTCCATCCATTTTGATGTTTACTTCATTCAAATGCAGATTAATCTTGGAAATTATTTCTATTGATTTTTTATGATATAGCTTATGTATGCCACTTGAGTTTGTCCTAAGTTGATCTTGAAGATAGGGGTATTTTTTTGTCCAATATCGAATTTTATTTGCTGACACTCCGGTGATGGTCTCAAGTTCACCAATTTTAAAATAGAATTTTTCATTCTCTCTCTTTTCTACATACATGAGATGAAAAAATAAGATAATAATATTGGATTGTCAATCTTTTAACGAGTTTTGAAACTTTTTCTATGAATGGGGCTGGGCCCATATTGACGTAGAGATTTCCTATGGTATTCAGTTCCGTACCCCTTGTTTTTTGCAAAACCATAATAAGGAAAAAATGTAGAAATTTTTCTTACTATAAAATCTCTAACGACTTTAGCGATAATAGAAGCTGCCCCAATAGATTTACAAATTCTATCGCCTTTTGGAATACATATTTGTGAAATTTGAGAATCAATTTTTTGATTACCATCAATCAAAATTACATCAGGTGATATCTGCAAACTTGTAATGGCCCTCAACATGGCAAGTTTTGTTGCATTTAAGACATTTATTTCATCAACTTCCAAATGAGAAGACAAACCTAAAGAAAAATCCGGATTATTTTCCATTAACTCTACGAATATCTTGTTCCGCTTTGATTCGCTTAATAATTTTGAATCGTTAACTTCGGTGTCGAATTCGTTATTTCTAATTAAAAAGGCGCAGGTAACTATAGGCCCCATTAGCGACCCTCTACCTACTTCGTCCACGCCTGCTATAATCTTGTTTTCATTGAGCAATCTATCTTCTATGTTATTAAAAGATTTCATCAAATTAGCTTTAATGTGCTTAATTCGGTTGAAACAATCTTGGCTTTTTCTGAGTCTAGTTCAACCAAAGGCAGTCTTAGAATGTTGTTGCATAATCCGGCTTTGTATAAAGCATATTTGATTGGTATCGGATTAGTATCGATGAACAGTATTTTGTTCAGCTCAGATAATTTGCTATCTATTTCCTCGGCTTTTTTTATGTCATTTTTTATAAAATTATTGAATAACTCCGAACATTCTTTTGGTGCAATATTTGAAGTCACGGAAATATAACCACGCCCTCCGGCCTTTAAGATTTGAAAATTTAAACCGTCCTCACCTGATAAAATTATAAAATCCTCTGGACATTCGCTTTTTATCTCCCTTACTTTATCCATACTTCCACTTGCCTCTTTGATTCCAACAATGTTTTTATTTTGTTTATTTAATTTTTTTATGGTGGTAGTCTCAAGGCTCACAACGGATCTACCGGGTATGTTATATAGAATTATTGGCAACGAAGTATTTTTTGCTATCTTGTCAAAATGTTCATAGAGACCGCTTTGGTTAGGCTTGTTGTAATATGGAACAACCTGAAGGCTAGCGTCGGCACCAGCTTTCTCTGCGGCTATTGTTAATCTTAAAGCCTCTTCCGTTGAATTTGATCCTGTTCCTGCAATAACGGGTACACGCTTCTTCACCGTATTTATTGTTATTCTAATTACCTCTTCGTGTTCTTCGTGACTAAGGGTGGGTGATTCACCTGTTGTTCCGCAAGGTACAAGACCATGAACCCCAGAGTCTAATTGTCTTAAAATCAAATCCTCAAGAGCATTCTTGTCAATTCCTCCTTCTTCGTTGAAAGGAGTAACTAAAGCCGTTATGCAACCTCTGATTTCTTGCATTTGTCTATATAATACAATACAAATTTAATTTATTACAAAAGCTCGGCAATTTGGACAGCGTTAAGTGCCGCACCTTTTCTTATCTGGTCTCCTACAATCCATAAAGAGATACCATTTTTAACTGTAAAATCACTCCTGATTCTACCAACAATGCAATCATCTCTATTCGTTGCATCTATGGGTGTTGGGTAAGAATAATTTGACGAACTCATTACCTTTAAGCCAGGGAATTTTTTAAGAGCCTTTATGGCATTGCCGATGGAGATTCTATTCTTGAATTCAATATTCAAACTTATACTGTGTGATCTAAGCACTGGGACCCTGACTGTTGTGGCAGTAAAATTAATTTTATTGTCGGAAAGTATTTTTCTAGATTCATTGTGAAGCTTCATCTCTTCTTGCGAATACAAGTTGGCAGTTATGTCGCCGATTTTAGGGATGACATTAAAAGCGATCTCTCTTTCAAATACCACGTTCTTAAATTTTTTCCTATTGTGTAATAAGTTTTTAGTATTTTCTATAAGTTCCTGCATCCCTCTGGCTCCTGCACCTGACACAGACTGGAAACTCGTTGCCACAACTCTATCGATTCTTGATAAACTATGAAGGGGCTTGATAGCCATCAGCGAGATTACGGTAGTGCAATTTGGATTGGCTACTATGCCGTTCCTTGTTTTTTTTATATCTTTCGGATTTATTTCAGGGATGATTAGTGGGACCCCGGAATCCATCCTAAACGCGGAACTATTATCTATGACAATTGCTCCATTTGATGTTGCTATGTGAGCAAACTTCTTACTAATCTCTGCCCCGGCTGAAAAAAATATCAAATCAAGATTTTTTAAAGATTTTTTTTCAAGCTGTTTTATTTTAATTCTTTTTTTCTTAAACAATAGATATTTACCTGCGGATCTTCTAGAGCCAAATAAGGATAAAGATGAAACTTTAAATTTTCTCTCCTCAAGAATTTTTATTATCTCTGCACCAACAGCCCCACTAGCTCCTACTATGCCAATTCTCATAATTCAATCTCGCTGATACTCTCAATATTTTTCAATTCGGAATTATCAACTTCTGTATTAACCCAACCTGTGATTATACCTTCAACATCTTCTTCTTTTACGGACATAATACCCATTGTTAAGACGTTTGCATCATTCCATTTTCGTGCTGCTATTGCCACCTCTTTGTTGTTACACAAGGCTGCCCTAATTCCTTTAAACTTGTTTGCAACTATAGACACGCCAGTACCTGTATGGCAAAAGATTATTCCAAAATCGGAAACTCCATTCTGCACATCTTTGGCTACGTTTTTTGCTATGTCGACCCAATTTAATTTATCCTCGTTGATTAACCCATATGACTTATATTCATAATTGAGTTTGTCCAAACAAATTTTAGCTTTGATTACCGATTCTGACATGTCATCGGCACCAATCGAGAAAGAAATATCCTTTTTCATAATCGAATATATGTTTATAATACTTTAAAAACAATTTAATAGGAACGCAATGAACATATCAAGAGATAAATTTCACGAAGTTTTGCAAAAATCCTGTTTTCAGGCGGGAGAAATCATACTCAAAAGCTTTGGTAAAAATAAGAAAATCAAATCCAAAGGAGATAATAATTGGGTTACGGAAACAGATCTTAAAGCAGAGAACGCAATTATAAAGTGTATCAAGAAATATTTCCCAGAGTCTTCTTTCTTGGCGGAGGAATCGGGAAGGTCCAAAGATCAATCAGACCTACATTGGATAATTGATCCTATTGATGGTACGAACAACTATATTCATGATTATCCTTTCTTTTGTGTGTCAATCGCCTTGAGTATTGGTGGGGTGTTATCTTATGCTTCTATATTTAATCCATTAAAGAAAGAGTTCTTTTTCGCCGAAAAGAGCAAGGGTTCATTTCTTAATGAAAGAAAAATTTCTGTTACTAAGCTTGATAAGCTTTCCCAATCATTATTATGTACTGGTTTTATAACATCTAACAAAAAACATACCGATATCAACATTAGAAACTTCAAAAATTTAATTCACTCTTGTAGATCAATAAGACGAGATGGATCTGCAGCTCTGGATCTTGCCTACGTTGCGTGTGGAAGGCTTGATGCCTTTTGGGAGTTGGGTCTTAATGCGTGGGATACCGCAGCCGGAATTTTGCTTGTTAAAGAAGCGGGCGGAACGGTAACTCAAATCAATGGAAAAGATTACAGTATTTATGATGAAAGTTTATTGGCGTCCAATTCGCACATACATAAAGACCTTATGAAAGAATTACAATACAAATAAAATTTACAAGCTTAGATATTGACCAATTATTGATAGTTTATTTCTTTGAATTTCTTCTGGTGTGCCGGTTGCAATAATTTTCCCACCATTGCTACCTCCTCCAGGGCCCATGTCAATTATATAATCGGCTATTTTAATTAATTCCACATTATGTTCGATTACAATTATCGAGTTTCCTTTTTCTATAATGAACTCGAATGTATTTATCAGATTTTTTAAGTCTTCTAAGTGCAGACCAATTGATGGTTCATCAAGAATGTAAAGTACATTAGTAGAATTCTTTGCTAATAAAGATTTGGCGATTTTAATTCTCTGAGATTCTCCTCCAGAGAGAGTATTGGAAGGTTGTCCAAGTTGTAAATAATCAAGTCCAACGGAAGAGAGTATATCAAGTTTGTCGGTTATTTTTTTGTTATTCTCAAAAAACCTTCTGGCTTCGTCAATTGTAAGATCTAATATGTTGTTTATATTTTGCCCTTTATATTGAATGTCTAATATATAACCTTTGAATTTTTTACCGTTACAGCTATCGCAATCCACTTCCAAATCAGACAGGAATTGCATTTCAATTTTTTTCTTTCCATCTCCCTTGCAGTCATCACATCTACCACCATCCGTATTAAATGAGAAATCCCCGGGTCGCAATCTTGCTTTTTTTGCACCAGGAGATTCGGACATAAGCTTTCTAATCTCATCATAAATTTTCATATAACTAGCAGGATTCGATCTGTTGCTTGTCCCAATTGTCTCTTGAGTTATCATGATAATTTCTTTTAAATTATGCAGACCTGAAATTGAGGAAATATTTCCAGGGCTTTCATATGACTGACCATATTCCCTTATTGCGTTACCGTAAAGACAATCTTTAATAAGGGTGCTCTTTCCAGATCCCGATACACCAGTCACACACGTTATACAATTAAGAGGGATATCAAATGAAACTTTCTTGAGGTTGTTCTTTGACGCATTTTTTATTTTTAATTTCTGGGTGCAAGACCTTCTTTGCTCGGGAGTGTTCACAGACAAATTGCCGGTGAGATACTTGTTCGTTATTGATTGTTTTTTCTTGTTGATATTTTGTATAGGCCCGCAATATATTAGCCTTCCTCCATTATCTCCTGATTTTGGGCCCAATTCTATAATCCAATCAGCTTTGGAAATGATATCTAAATCATGCTCTATTAAAACTATAGTGTTGTCCAAATCACGTAAGTTTTTTATTGTTTCAAGTAGCCTCTCAATGTCTTTCGGATGAAGGCCAATTGATGGTTCGTCAAGCACATACAAGGTGTCAGTAAGTCGTGATCCTAGTTGTTGGGCTAGGTTAACACGTTGGGCCTCTCCTCCCGACAATGTCCTTCCTAGTCTTGCCAATGTCAAATATTCTAGCCCAACTTCTACTAAATAGTTTAATCTTTCGGTGCACTGCCTAAGGGGTTCATCAACGATATCTCGATCTTTTTTTGTAAGTTCTATGTTCACTAGGAAATTTAGAAGCTTGTCTATGCTTAGAGAACACAATTCTTTAATCGTCCTATCTCCGAACTTTATTCTGGAAGCTATGGGGTTTATTCTTGATCCTTGGCAGCTCTTGCATTCCATAGGTGTTCTGAATTTACTTAGAAGAACCCTAATATATATTTTATATCTTTTGCGTTCCAGCCTCTTAAAGAAACCTATTAAGCCTTTATATTTGTCATCTCCGTTCAAGATTAAACGAATAGTGTCTTTAGAAAGTTTGTCATAAGGAATATCAATATTTATTTTACGCCTAGAGCAAAACTCCGTGAATCTTTTCTTGTCATAACTATAAGATCGTCTTTCAAGAATGGATATACAACCTTCTCGTATAGATTTTTT
>CAJXCX010000049.1:0-6452 GCA_913051685.1 uncultured Spirochaetales bacterium | reverse complement strand
ATATTTCTTCGCTAAGCCCTACAACATCATCATTTCTTAAATCGGTCGCTATGACAACAACTTGAAAAGGAGCTATTGAAGCAGGAAATTTGATTCCACTGTCGTCATTATTTTGTTCCACTGCAGCGGCCATTACCCTTCCTACACCTATACCGTAGCATCCCATAAAAAAATATTTTTCTTTACCATCCTTATCAACAAACGTAGCATTCATAGACTCACTATATTTTGTCCCTAGTTTAAATACGTGACCTACTTCTATTCCTCGCGTCGAAATTAACGATCCCTCTTTAGAGCATGTGCACCTATCCCCATCCCTAGCCTCTCTAAAGTCGCCAAAATCTTTAATATCAAAATCTCTTCCAAAATTGACATTATTATAATGCTTATCTAATACATTCCCTCCAGTAACAAAGTTAGTCATGGAGCTTATTGCATTATCCGCGTAGATTTCAATGTTTGAACCAATTGGTCCCGAAAAGCCTTTAACAGTATCAAGTTTTTTTATTTCGTCTGCAGTTGCCAATTCAACACTATCTAATTCTCTAATTTTTCTGTACTTAGCAATACTTAATTCATGATCACCCCTAATTAAAACAGCTTCAAAACCTTTATTCGTCGATACTATCATTGTTTTAACAACTTTATGCGAATCTGTCTGTAGAAATTCTGCAACCTCAGCTACAGAAACCAACGAAGGGGTGTCTATCAAATCCAACTCTAAATAATCTTTCTTGTTAATTTTTGATTTGCTATTCACAACAGGTGTTGACTCTACATTTGCAGCAAAATCACATTTGTCACATATCATCACTACGTCTTCGCCCGTATCAGCTAAGACCATAAATTCATGAGATAAGCTACCACCTATATTGCCCGAATCAGCTTCGACAGCCCTGAAGCCAAGACCGCATCTTTCAAAAATTCTCTTATATGCATCAAACATTTTCTCGTAAGAAATCTCAGCCGAATTTTCATCAATATCGAAACTATATGCATCCTTCATTACAAACTCTCTTGCTCGCATAATGCCAAATCTTGGTCTAATTTCATCTCTAAATTTAGGTTGAATTTGATATATAGTTACAGGTAAATTTTTATAGGATTTAATTTCTCTATCTACTAAATCAGTAACAACCTCTTCATGTGTGGGGCCCAAGCAAAATTCTCTATCAGCCCTGTCTTTAAATCTTAATAGCTCCTTACCATAAACGTCCCACCTTCCACTCTTCGTCCATAAATCTGAAGGAGTAACAAAAGGCATAATCACCTCAATAGCACCGGCACGATTCATTTCTTCTCTAATAATATTTTCAACTTTCCTAAAAACTCTTAGTCCAGTTGGAAGAAAATTGTAAATGCCAGCAGCAATTTTTCGTATCATGCCAGCTCGAATCATCAATTTGTGGCTTTGTGTTTCCGCATCCGAAGGAGCCTCCTTCAGGGTTCCTAATAAAAATTTAGATAATCGCAATCGTTTAAATCAAATCAATTAAGATTCTTTATCTCCTCAACTAATATATCAACAATTTCGTTTTCCTTGCAAGATTTAAATAGCTTTCCATTCTTATAAATTTGTCCCTTACCTCTTCCGCCCGCAATGCCAATATCCGCATCCGATGCCTCACCTGGACCGTTGACAACACAACCAAGTATAGCAACTTTCAAAGACCTTTGTGGTTTAAGGTTAACTATTTTTTTTTCAACATCATTGACCAAGCTTTCCAAATCAATCTCAAGTCTACCGCAACCAGGGCATGATATGAGTTCGATACCGTTTTGAAAGTGACCCAACGCCTTAAGTATCGTTTTTGCAAACACTACTTCTTTGACGGGATGATCGGTTAGCGATACTCGTATGGTATCACCTATACCTTCAGACAATAGACTTCCTATGCCAATAGCAGATTTAACAGACCCCACTTCGAAAGTCCCAGCCTCTGTAACACCAATATGTAATGGCAAATCTGTTTTAGATGCTAATTTTCGATAGGAATCCTGCATAATTGCAACACTGCTAGATTTAACAGAAACCTTAATATCGTAAAAATTAAGGTCGTCAAGAATTGAGATATGTCGTATGGCACTTTCAACTAGTGCATCCGATGTAGGAGATCCATATTCTTTTAGGATGTCTTTCTCTAAAGATCCAGAATTAACCCCTATTCTAATTGGTATACCTGCCTGCTTTACAGATTTCATTACCATCTCTATCTTGTTTCTTGATCCTATATTGCCAGGATTGATTCTCAATCCGTGTATACCGGATTTGATAGATTCTAGTGCCAATTTATAGTCGAAATGGATGTCGGCAACAACAGGGATATTCACACCTTTAATAATCTTTTTTAAAGCTTTCGCCGCATCCAAGTCTGGGATTGCGCACCTGACAATTTGGCATCCTGCTTTTTCTATTTCTTTTATCTGATTGATTGTTGAGACAATATCCCTAGTATCAGTTTTTGTCATCGTTTGAATAGGTATTGGGTGACCCGAACCGATTTTGACATTTCCCAATTCAATCGTTCTAGTTATTCTTCTCATCTGATTTTTAGCTTATTTAATCTTAAATAAACTGTCAAATAGGTAACATGTGTAAGAATATATTTTTAATGTATAATAAAAACCGTGGTGAAAAAGATTGTTTTCAAAAAGGACATCAATTCCAATCAACCAAACGAGAACAAATCCAATGTCGAGTTAAAATCATTTAAGCGTAATAGTGACAAAAATAGCGATTTTACTTTCAATGAAGACAATATTACAGAAGCCCTAAAAAACGTTATGGACCCCGAACTTCCTGTTAGTATTGTTGATTTGGGTCTAATATATAATATAGAAACAGTCGATAACAACATAAATATCAAAATGACACTTACTACTCCTGGATGCTCAATGGGTAGTGCGATTTCAAGACAAATCGAGAATACTCTTTATGCTCTTGGAGCAAAAAACGTAATTGTCGAAATTCTATGGGATCCTCCTTGGAATCCCAATATGATGAGTGATGAAGCTAAAGCAAAGCTTGGCATGTAATTGATGGACAAAAAAGATTTAATTTCCAATTTGCTTAAGGAAGTAAATTACCCAGGTCTTACAAGGGATATCGTTTCTTTCGGTATCGTTAAGAATATAAGCGCTGCTGATTCGAAAGTTGTAATTCTCTTAGAACTTCCAAAAGAAGATCAAAAAATTGCCAAGGAAATATCAGTAGGAATCAATAACGCTTTCTCAAGAGAAGGACTAGAATTGCCAGAGCTTGAATTCGCAGTTTATCAAAACAAGAACAAGTCTTCAGAGTCAGAATCCAGCACAAGAAGTAATTCAAATACTGAATCAAAACTTCCAAATATATCCAAATATATTGCCGTTGCTAGTGGCAAAGGTGGCGTTGGAAAGTCAACAGTCGCTGTCAATCTAGCAATAGTGTTTTCACATCTGCTCGATAATGTTGGGCTTTTGGATGCTGACATTTGGGGACCAAGCATACCAATAATGTGTGGAATACATTCAAAACCAATGGCAACAAAAGATGAAAAAATACTACCAATTGAGAAATTCAATATAAAGATGATGTCCATTGGCTTTCTTTTAAACGAAGACGACACCGTCATTTGGAGAGGGCCGATGGTTCACGGGGCAATCAAACAATTCATAGAAGACGTTGAATGGAGCGGTGTAGACAATTTAATAATTGATCTTCCCCCAGGAACTGGAGATGCCCACTTGTCTTTGATTCAAACAGTCCCCCTTAGTGGAGGAATAATCGTCACAACCCCCCAAGATGTAGCATTGATTGATGTTAAAAGAGGAATACAAATGTTTAAAAAATTAAACGTTCCCGTGGTAGGTATAGTTGAAAATATGAGCTATTTACAAAATGGTGATCAAGTTATCGATATATTTGGCAGAGGAGGCGGCAAAGCAATAGCTGAGAAGTTGGAAGTACCATTTCTTGGCGAGATACCAATAGATCCTGAGATTAGAAAAGGTGGTGATACTGGTCAACCTATCGTGTTCGCCAATCCCGATTCCCCAACATCGAAAGCATTCCAGGATATAGCCAATCGAGTGCTAGAAAAAATATAATTTAGCTATAGAATACTTACATGAGTGAAGATGCAACATTAATGGATTTTTCAAATATTGTTCTTTCCTATGCGGTGAATGCCACAATACATCTCGGACTTACTCCCGATCCAGCAAGCGGTAAAGTGTCCAGGGATCTTAATAGAGCTAAGGATTTAATTGACATGTTAGATCTTCTAAAAATCAAGACAAACGGCAACCTCTCCGACGAAGAAGAGAAGGTTCTATCGGAGACCCTTTCGAATCTAAAGATGCTCTATGTAAAAGCTATTTCTTCAAAAGAGGAGATAAAAGAAGAAAAAGAGTCTTCCAAAGAGGATGCGCAGGCAGATTGACACTATATTCTAGCAATTTTTTTTAGCTCGTTTTCTCTTTTTCTTATATCGCTTTTTTTTAGAATCAGCAATCTATCAATACCAAAATTTTCTATCGTAAAGGACGATAGAGATGATGCGTAAATCATTGCGTCAAGCATCGTCTGTTCGTTGATATTTTTTTTATTATCCAAATAACTGAATAGAGCGCCCGCGTAGCTATCACCTGCTCCGGTTGGATCAACTACATCACAAAAGGGGTAACCTGGAATCCAATGGGAGGCCTTCTTTGTCGCAAGCATGGAGCCAGCGCTACCTCGTTTAACAATTACAAACTTAATTTGCAACTCCTCTATAAGTACTTTGAGTGAATCATGGAGCGAGTCCTTCCTTCCTAATAATTTCAATTCTAGTTCATTAATAGTTAGGATATCTATTCTCTTTAAAATCTTCGATAATTCTTTTCTTTTTGAATTAATCCAAAAATTCATCGTATCTAATCCCACAATTCTTGGGTTAGGATACAAACTAAGAACTTGATTTTGCAAAGTGGGATCTATATTAGCGAGAAATAAAATTGCATTTTTCTGTGGGTACGAAGCAGGTATATCGGGAGAGAACTTCTCGAATACATTTAAATGTGTGAATTTTGTCTCAGGATCCTCCGAAAATGTATCATATGTACCGCCCCAACTAAATGTCTTGCCATTTTCAATTTTGAGCCCATCAGTCGAAACACATTTTTTATTGAGTGTTTTAAAAATATTTTTAGGAAAATCTTTGCCTACTACGGAAACAATATGAGTTTTCGATTTAAAGCTTGCCGCAATGGAAAAATATATACACGAACCCCCGATAATCTTTTTTCTTGAGCCTTTTGGCGTCTTGATATCATCAAATGCAGACGACCCAACAACAATTATGCTCATGAAAGAAGATACCTCTTGATTATCGCTGATAATTTTTCTTTCGATTCGTCTGATATAGAATGAATCGAGCTGATAATCGCCGATTTTAGTGCATTTTCAATGTAATCATCTTTGTCGTTAGGTATTTTATTTATTGCATTGTTAATAACTAACTTAGCGTTATCGATGTTCTCTTTCATTGTTGTAACAACATCATCTGCTGTTACCGATTCGTGAGCTTCGTGCCAACAATCATAGTCCGTACTTAATCCAAGAGTTGCGTAACAAATCTCAGCCTCTCTTGCTAGTTTTGCCTCTGGCATATTGGTCATACCTATAATATCAACATTTAAAGATCTATAAAAATTACTTTCCGCTTTAGATGAAAATTGTGGGCCTTCGATACAAAGATATGTCCCTCCCATCTTGACGTCTAATCCTATTTCTTTACATGTTTCATATAAAACCCGGGACAATTTCTCGCTTACGGGTCTAGCCATCGATACATGAGCCACTATACCTTCATCAAAAAAAGTTGCTTTTCTGGTTTTAGTAAAGTCCATAAATTGATCAGGGACAACAATCATTCCTGGAGGTATATCTTCCCTCATGCTTCCAACAGCGCTAACCGATATTATCCAATCTACTCCAAGAAATTTTAATGCATAAACATTTGCTCTGTAATTTATCTCAGATGGGCTAATAAGATGTCCCCTTCCGTGCCTAGAGAGGAAATACAATTCTACATCATCCTTCCTTGTTCGAAAAATAGCATCCGAAGTAGGTCCCCAGGGAGTAACGATATTGAGTTCCTCCATATCAACTAAACTCTCCATATCGTATAAGCCACTACCACCTATAATGGCAACTTTATTCATTGTAGAACACCTCCACAGAATTGATTATTAATTATACTATGATATATTTTTCATTCTATTATTCGCCAAAATGAGCATTCTAGTCAATAACAATACAAAACTTATGGTTCAGGGGATTACGGGAAGCCAGGGCCTATTCCATGCCACGCAGTGCAGAGACTATGGAACCAATGTAATTGGTGGGGTAACCCCCGGAAAAGGTGGATCTAAAGTTGAAGGTTTTCATGTTTTTAATTCCGTGTCCGAAGCAAGGGCAAAAACGG
>CAJXCX010000048.1:0-6556 GCA_913051685.1 uncultured Spirochaetales bacterium | reverse complement strand
GACAAACTATATATTTGCGGACAAAATGCGGACAAATAGAAAGGACAGATATGGAAGAAAAGTGGAAGCACCATATAGGCATAAAGAATACTGTTATAATCCTTAGTGAATTTATATGTCTATCAGCCTAAATTTAAAATCTAAAATAATACTTTTGGATATTCTCCATTATCAACTATCTTTTGTATCTCAGATTCCACGAATGGAATATCCTCTTTATAAGTAATGCCAAGCCAATTAGAATTGCTATTTAGAGCAAAAACTTTTTCACTTTGAGTTCGAATGAGATAATTTATAACTGTAGGGATTAAGAATTCACTATTTATATTTTCCTCATTTTTATTAATAAAATTTTTAAACATTTCTTCTAAATGGTCAAATATGAATGGTCTGAATCCCCACATATTTAAAGATACTGGGGCTCGGGCATCTAGTAGTGATTTATTATTTGAAGTAATAACTCCATTGTTATTTTGAATATTTTCTTTTTCAATTAAATTCCTAAGAAAACCATTTTTAAATTCGCAAATTGCACGGTTAACTCCACCAAAAGGTGAAAGTGTCCTTCCCAAGTTAAAATAAACCATACTTAAATTACTAGAATCTTTGGAAAAAAATTCTATTATTTTTTTAAAAGACTCACGACCATAAAAATCGTCAGCATTTATTACACAAAAAGGTTCTTTTATTAAATTTGAAGCTGATAAAATGGCATGACCTGTGCCCCAAGGCAATTTACGCTCTTTTGGACATGAGAATCCATTTGGAAGAGCATTCAATTCTTGAAACACAAATTCAACCTGAATTTTTCCTGCATATTTTTTAGTAATATTGTCCTTAAATTCTTTTTGGAATTCACGACGAATTACAAAGACTACTTTGTTGAAACCAGATTCAATGGCATCATAAACAGAATAATCAATGATTGATTCGCCATTTTTCCCTATAGAAGCTATTTGCTTCAATCCCCCAAAGCGAGAACCTATTCCAGCCGCAATAACCAAGAGTGAGATATTTCCCATTAAGAAATCTATTCTTAAGTTTTGAAATTAAATTTATTTATACAATTTTTGTGATAACCAATAATCTGCAAAATGGGATGATTTCTAAAAATTGAATATACCATTTTGCAAGCAAAATAAATTTTCAAATAAACAATCACAATAATCAGTATCTATCAAAGTTCATATTTTTTTCAAGAAAAAGATATTGCTGCAAAGAAGGTATTAGTGAAGATGAGTCTACATTCTAGTACATCTATTTTGAGCTAAATTATGACTTAAAAAATATTTTTAACCAATTGTCTGGACAGAAATAATTTTTGTGTTATTATCTGTAAATAATTCTAATTCAGAGCCTGAGTGCAGGATACTAAAACATTTTTTAGCCACAATAGCTATAACTATAGGCTAATTTTTGAAATCTGTTAGAAGGAAATTAAGGCAATATGCTTTAGAATTATTTTTAGGATGACCACACTTAACTTTTTTATTGAATTAAAAGATTAAGATCCTTTTGTAATTCCAAATTAGCCCATGTTGGGCTACCAACGTTAAATTTAATGTTGATCAATTAAAAAACCTAGCTGTGGATAGGTTTTTATTAAATCTAAAATACAAAGGAGAATGAATATGTTAGCAAAGATAAAAAAAACCGCATTATTCGCTATTATGGGGATAATGACAATTGCCCCTGCTAGCTTGGTTTTTGCAGGTGGAAAGGTTATACTTTATAGTGCACATAAGCAGGCTATTATTGATGCAATGGTTCCACGTTTCCAGGCTAAAACAGGCATAAAAGCCGAGGTTATTAAAGCAGGTTCTGGAGACATCATCAATCGCGCGAATGCAGAGCGTGCTAACCCACAGGCCGATGTAATTTGGTCTATTGGCGGTGAACAATTAGAGGCTAGCTCAGATATTTTGGCAAACTATATCCCCGCTGGATATGACAAAATAGAATCGGCTTTCAAAGTGGGAAAAAACTGGTTACCTTATACAGCGATTGTAAATGTATTTATTGTCAACAAGAATCTTCTAAAACCTTCTCAGTATCCACGCACTTGGTGGGATTTGGCGAGACCCGATTTTAAGGGCAAAATATCCTCAGCGCGAGCTGACAAATCCGGTTCATCCTATATGCAATTAGCCACGGTACTTACAATTTATGGTGACAATGGTTGGGATGTTTATAAACCAATTCTAAAGAATTTTGTGCTATCAGGCAGTTCAAGTGCAGTCCCTAGGTTTGTGAATGACGGTGAAGCAGCTGTGGGCGTCACACTGGAAGACAATGCGTATAAATACGTTTCAGGTGGGGGGCCTGTTGAGATAGTGTATCCTGTAGATGGAACAGTTGCAGCTCCAGATGGCATAGCACTTGTGAAAAATGGTCCCAACACAGCAAATGGGAAACTCTTTATTGATTGGGCACTTTCCAAAGAAACCCAAGATTTCCTTGTCCAAGAAATGGGACGGCGCCCGATTCGGAAAGATGTATCCGCAAGTGGAGATCTTCCCCCTCTATCAGCCTTTAAAGTGGTTCCTTACGATTTTTCATGGTCAGCCAGTAATAAAGATTTGTTCCGAAAAAAGTGGAACAATATTTTGATTGGTGACTAGCTTCATTAGGAACATCCTTCGTTCTAATATTTTCATAGGAAATACTTGGCGTGATGGCAAATTAAGCCTACCGCCAAGTATTTTTTTGGCTTAATTCCTCTTTCATAGTTAATCATCTAAATGTCAAAAGTCCAACTTAACAATCTTAAAAAAAATTATTCTGAAGTTGAAGCACTTAAGCAATTCACTTTGGAAATACAATCTGGTGAGCTCTTTACTCTCCTTGGACCAAGTGGATGTGGAAAAACAACACTTCTGAGAACTATAGCCGGATTCAATAAACAAGATAGTGGGACTATAATGGTGGATGGAGTAGAAATTGACAACTTTCCAGCTTACCGTCGTGATATTGGTATGGTATTTCAAGATTACGCCATTTTTCCTCACATGTCGGTAGAAGATAATATTGCTTTTGGTCTTCGAAATAGAGGAGTGTCGCGTCATGGAATAAAAAATCGTGTCTCAGATGCGTTAGAAACTGTACAACTTTCCGGGCTAGAAAAGAGGATGCCTAAAGAGTTGAGTGGAGGACAACAGCAGCGGGTAGGCCTAGCTCGGGCCTTGGTTATTCAACCAAAAATATTATTGATGGACGAACCGCTTTCTAACTTAGACGCCAAACTAAGAATTGAATTGCGAGAAGATATCCGACAAATCCAAAAAGATCTTGGCACTACTACCATATATGTGACGCATGATCAAGAAGAGGCGTTAGTTATTTCTGACCGGCTTTGTATCATGCGTTCGGGCCAAATGGTTCAAGTGGGTACCCCGTGGGAAATCTACAAAAAACCCGCAGATCACTTTGTTGCTTCCTTCGTTGGAAACATGATTTTTTTGCCATGGCCATTAGCAGGAATGAAAGATCAAAATTCAGAAAAAATAAGGGAAATTGAATCTTTATCCGGTCTAAATATCAATGCAAGTGATCATGATAAATTTCAAATAGGTATTCGACCTGAAGAAGTTGTTATTTCAAATCAGACTTCTGTGTTAGATGGTAATGTTATAAGTTTGTCAGGCATTGTTGAAAATATTTCTTTTTCTGGGCGAGAGGCGCAGTTACACATCAAATTGATTGACGGTAATATGCTTATGGCCAATATATCGCGTCCAGATGAAACTTTTCTTGAAGAAGTTGGTAAAACTGTTTATTTAGAGTTACCACAGAAGGCGATCATGTTTTTTAACAAAGATAACGGTTTAAGGTGTTAAAATTGTGAAGCTTCTACAAAAATCTCTCAATAACATTTGGAACTTTGTAATATTATTTGCGTTCGTGATAGTAGGTCTGCTACTTATCTATCCGCTCTATAATATTTTCTTGTCAAGTTTTATTCATAACGAGACGGACTCTTTAACCCTTAAAAATTATATCGATATACTTGGTAGAAGTTATTACCGTAAGGCTATTTATAACTCTATTTTCGTTGGGTTTTCTAGCATGGCAGGAGCTCTCTTAATTGGTGTCCCTTTGGCTTTCTTCACCTCTCGCTTTAATATTAAGGGGAAATCAGTTATCTCAACGTTGGCGATTTTGGCCTTGGTGTCCCCCCCATTTATTGGTGCCTATGCTTGGATTACTATGCTTGGATCCAATGGGTGGTTGCGTCATGGTTTTGAGTCATTAGGCATACCCATGCCAACCATTTACGGACCGCTGGGTATAATAATTGTTTTTAGTCTTAAATTATACCCATTTGTATATTTGTTAACATCTAGTGCACTTAGCAATATCAATTCTTCTCTTGAGGATGCTGCGGAAAGTCTTGGTTACCGTCCATTTTCAAAGTTCATACATGTTACGCTACCATTAATCTTGCCAGCGATTAGTACAGGTGCACTACTCGCATTTGTTCTTTCTTTAGCTGATTTTGGGACACCATCTATTATTGGGAGGAATTTTCGAGTACTTTCAACACTAGCATATAACCTATTTACTAGTGAAATGGGTGGGAATCCGGGGCTTGCATCAACTGTTAGCATCATACTGATACTAGTTTCACTATTCTTTGTATACACTCAGCGCATTATAATTAGAAATAAAGATTTTGGAAGTGATATGTTAAACCCCCCAGAAATCAAGAAATTAAGCAGATTAACGACGATACCTGTACATTTCCTCTGTTATTTCATTGTATTTTTAAGTTCACTGCCTTCTCTAGTAGTTATTTATAACTCATTCCGAAAAACCAGTGGTCCAGTTTTCAGGCCTGGTTTTGGGTTAGACAGCTATAGACGTGTAATTAACGACGTCCCTGAAGCAATTTTTAATAGTTTTGTTTTTTCTATTTCAGCCGTTATATTGATTGTACTCTTTGGTACCTTAATTGGTTACGTTGTTACGCGTAAACCATCAATTCTTACAGGGACACTTGATTCGCTACTAATGATCCCTTATATCGTGCCTGGAGTCGTATTAGGACTGGGCTTTATTGTGTCATTTAATAGTAATCCTATAGTACTAACCGGGACAGCAATAATTATCATACTCGTTATTTTCATTCGACGCTTGCCATATTCCGTTCGCTCAAGCGCATCAATTCTGAAGCAAATTAATATTGGTCTAGAAGAGGCGGCAATCAGTCTTGGAGCGGGGCCAGCGAAGACTTTTCTCAAAGTAACACTTCCCTTAATGCTTCCAGGTGTTTTTGCTGGAGCAATGATGGCTTTTATAACGGCTATTAATGAACTTTCATCTTCAATTATCCTATATGTTGGAGGAACGGTTACAATGCCAGTACGCATTTATCTGTCGGTACTCGATGGAGAATTTGGTACCGCAGCATCTCTCTCTACTATTTTATTAGCGGCAACTGGGGTGGCAGTATATACAATTATACGCATAACTGATTCTGATGAAGGTGCATTCCTATGACTACTAACCACGATTCTGATGTACAAGCTTTGGTCTTTGACCTAGGAAATGTTTTAGTCGAAATCGATTTCTTCAGAGTCCTATCTGTTTGGGCCCGATATGCAGGATTAGAAATCGAGGAGTTAAGCCCTAAATTTTCTCTTCATAACAAGTATCATGAACAGTTTGAGCGGGGTGAGATTTCATCTTTAGCTTTTTTCAAAGGTATGCGGGACTTACTCATGATCGGCATAACTGACGAACAGTTTTTAGAAGGTTGGAACTCGGTTTTCGTTGGAGAAATTGAGGGAATATATGATGTTGTACAACTTGCTTCCACTAAGTACCCCTTGTACGTTTTTTCAAATACAAATGTACCACACCATATTACTTGGAGAGCATTATATCCTAAACTTCTTTCCAAGTTTCAAAAAATTTTTGTGTCATTCGAATTAGGTTGTAGGAAACCTGAAAAAGAAGCTTTCTATAAAGTTACTAAAGCCATTGGGAAACCCATTAATCAGATCCTATTTTTTGATGACTCTCCAGAAAATGTGACTATTGCAAGCCGATTAGGCATGCAGACAATGGAAGTCAAAACTGCCCAAGATGTAAAAGAACGTTTGGAATTGATTCTCTGAATACAAAAAATTTTGTTTTCCCCAACAATATTCTCATATCTTGGTATAGTTTATTAAAGCGTATCGGAATTGAGAACCTCCGCTGGCATGATCTTCGCCATTGCTGCGCTTCATATATGCGCCAGGATGGGAAAGACTTGGGTATCATAGGCAGTCACCTCGGTCACAAAGATGCTGCCAGTACAGCGCGTTATTCGCACCTTTCTGGAGAGGAAACTCTTGAGACTGGAGCAGCCATATCCAAGAAGTTGTATGGTTAATTTGCGGACAAATTGGGAGTCGTGCTTCCCAGGCCCTGCAATTGCAGGGTTTGCGTGGGGGCGTATCGGGTTCGAGTCCCCCTTCTCGCACCAAACATCAGTGACTGAACCCCATGGAGGGAAAATATAAACTGTTTTTTTATAAATTAAGGAAGAAAAAAAGGTGTTTTGAAACCA
>CAJXCX010000047.1:0-6650 GCA_913051685.1 uncultured Spirochaetales bacterium | reverse complement strand
AGTCTGGGACAACGACTTTCATTCCAGTTACTGATATAACGGAAGAATATTTAAATCTCTTGCTTCTTTACTGTAGCAGCACATACGCTTTTAATATTTGGGATTCGGATAATAATGTTTCTTGTGGTCAAGATAAGTGGATTGAATCAGGAAGAATCAAAGAAGAAGTTAAATTGTCACTGTACGATTTAGAAGTTAGAATCTTGACGGGGTTAAATGTTGAGCAAGCATTTATATGTCAAAATATGTCCTTGGCGCTCCAGGCTTTAGGTCTAGGAGGGTGGACATTTACAGGCTTGATACCAAGATTTACTCTAGGTTCTAACCCCGAACTTTTTAAAGGTCTTGGATTCAGATTTGAACAACCAAAAGCCGGTCCAACGCGACCAGTCGGTAAAGACGGTGTATTTGAGGCCTATTGTCCTCCGTACTACAAAAACATGTCAGAGGCTTTTGATAAAATGCATGAACATAAATGGGCAGCTTGGGGCAAGGACAAAGCTTTTCCTTACGAGGAGCCAGATAAGCACTTAGTTAAAGCACCAAAGCCTACTGAGACAACAATAGAGATTGTTAAATCGGTTGCTCAATATATATTTGATACTTATGGCTCATTTCCAGCCTTTGTCGATCCAATGTATATGAGATTGGTCTTTCAAGCGCAAAACTTAGACTTAGACTTCTACGATAAGTATTATCCACCGGGTTCTTATACCGATCAGCATATAAATACATTTAAATATTTTAATCCTGACATGAAGAATCCATACAAACAGAAGCCCAGCAAAAAATATCCCTGGGATAAATAATATTAATCTGAGTTTAGAGAATCCCAGGTGTCCTTTGTAATTCCTTCATCTCGCAACTTATTTTTTTGAACTCGATTTGTGGGTGTTTTTGGAAGCATATCTCTAAATTTAACGAATCTCGGAATCATAAATTTTGGCATTATCGGAACAAGATATCTAACCAGTTCGGCGGGGTCTAGTTTTTTATCTTTTTTCATGATTACGACGACCATTACTTCATCTTCGGAATATCTTCCTTGTTCGGCAACTTTTACTGCAACAGCGGCAGCTTCTTCGATATCGGGATGAGAAGCAACAAGGTTTTCAACTTCAAACGAACTAATATTCTCCCCGCGTCTTCTAATGTAGTCCTTGACCCTATCCATAAAAAATATATAGCCATCTTCATCCATTCTGCATAAATCACCAGTATGAAACCAGAGGTTTCTAAAGTCCGAGACCGTCTTTTCGGGCATTTTGTAATAATAGTGCAAACATATATTTGGGATTCTTGGTCTAAGCACGAGTTCACCGGGAGTATTTCTTGGAAGTTCTTCATCTGTTTCGGGGTTAACTATTTTAATTTCGTAGCCTGAAGATTCTTTTCCACACGATCCAACTCTAAATGCTTCCCCAGGCCTCATAAAAGTACACTGACCAACTTCGGTCAAACCGTACCCTTCCATAAATAAAATATTAAATCTCTCCATAAATTCTTCGATTATGTCATGCGGGGCGGGACTTCCTAGAACAAGTTTTACTTTGTGCCCTTTTTCTTCTGGCACTACAGGTGCATTCCACATGAAGTAGGACATGACTCCTACCAAATTAAATTTGGTTACACCAAAATCTTTCATCCATTTCCAAAACCTGCTCGCAGAATATTTTTCTTCTACTACAATTTTGGCACCCCTTATCATAGCTGGGTAAACACTCATAACCATAGCGTTTGAATGAAAAAGAGGAAGGCATGTAAAAATCGTATCATTTGTTGTTATGTCCATAGTATTAGAATAATTTTGCGCTGACGAATAGTCGGCCGCGCAGGGTCTAACAACCCCTTTGGATCTCCCGGTTGTGCCGGATGTGTACATTAGTCTAGCGTGATCTAGATGCGTTACTTCCACATTAGGTTCCGAGTCGGAACCTCTGTTGACAAAATCATTCCAACTAATACATTCTTTTTCTTTATATCCCATTACGTCAAAGGTGTTCTCGTCTGTTCTACTCCAAACGACAACATTCTCTATTAAAGGAATTCTTGTTTGTATATTAGCAAGTCTATCCATATATTCTTCAGCAATAATTATTAATTTCGAATCTGAACTTTCCACGATGTATTGCAAAAAGTCCATAACGTAGGCGGTGTTGATTGGAACCATAACAGAGCCATTTTTGAGAATACCAAACCAGGCCAGACATATCTCCAAAGAATTTGGCATATAGACCGACACCTTGTCACCCTTCGTAATGCCAAGCTTGGAAAGTGAATTTGCAACTTGATTGGCAACCGCATTGACCTCAGAAAACGTTAAAGCCTTATTGTAACTAAATTGTAAGAATTCCTTATCGGGTATTTTAGAGGCTTGGTCTTTGAGTACTTTTGGGAGAGTCCAATTTTGCTGGTTGCTTTTGGTGTTCCAAAAATAGTCGAACTCATTTTCCCAGAGGTAGGTCGTTGGATGCGGTAAATCTTTAATCGGGTATTTTTCTTTTGACACTATTTAAATGACTCCTCGGTTGGAATAGCAAGAAGTATTTCCATGGTCAATACTCTTATTTTATTATCTTTGATTTTTGTTACTCCTTTAAATCCTGCCTTTTCATATGCCTTCAAACCTGCCTCGGTTACAATCTTATCGCCACGTAATTCAATAGTTAAAATTCCACAATCTTTTCTCCCATTGATTTGAGATTTTTCTTTTACTTGAAAACTACCTATAATTTTTTCATCGTCCTCATTCTGCGAGTTGAACATCGATTGTATTATGTCGCTCGGATACGTTGGTGCATCATGAGATCCTGAATTCATACCAAGGAAATATGCATATGGAATATGGTGACTAATTTCGCCTTCTACGGTAGATTTGACGGCACCACCATAGCCAATAAAATTAGAAGATGGAGTGTGATGGATACTTGCGTCATTAAGAGTTGCTATTTGGAGCCAACTAAAATCAACTAGACTTATAGACTTTGAAAAATTGCCTTCATAGATTGCACCTTCCTCAAATTCTTCGAAGGTCTTGCAGTGAACAACGTTACCTGGAATAGCTCCAATATTTCCACCAGCTTTGGCTTCACGTGGGAAACTAAAGTCATTGTTAAGATTGTTAAATTTCAAAGGTAGGCTAATCTGATTTGAATCAATTTTCTCTGGTTGAGGTTCTAAGTTTGTCTGAGCATCTACAGTATTTCCTTTTCTGGTTCTGACTAATACTTGTCTCACATATTCAAGAACCATTTCGTCTCGTTGATTTGTAACGGTGGTTTTAACTTGGACCGAACCATTAGATGCACCGTCCTTCTTGACTTCAATTCCTAATACCTGCGACTTAGCAAACAAGACATCTCCTTCGAATACTGGGCTCCCATACTGTAAATTTTTATAAGATAAATTTGCAATTGCATTAAATGAGATATCATGCACGCTAAGGCCGAAGCCAACATTGAATAAATAGCCTTGATTGACGAATGCCGGGTTCTCTATATTAAATGCGGTTCTCTTTAAATTTTTGTCCGGATCTATAAGGCCAACGCTACGCATATCGGCGTGTTCAATCGAAAGTAGATAGTTCTTTTTGAATTTTTTTATGTATTCTCTATGTCTGAATGGTGTTATTTGCACCGACCCATGGTGCAAAATCTCCCCCGAGACAAAGTCTTCTATGTTCTTTGATGATGGATGTAATTGCAAGTTTCCTGTTACAAAATCAATTAGAGAGGCATCCATGTCTAATCCTCCGCCAACAATAGATTAGTTAAGGTTACTATTATTAACATTTTTATCAATTACCCTTATGGCATAAAAAAGCTATCAAGACACCTATTTCGTAGAATAACAACAAGGGTAGTAGCATGAACATCATTGATATAATGTCTGTGGTTGGAGTGAGAATTGCTGAAATCACACAACATATCAATATTGAATACTTCCGTTTTGATGATAAAAAACTCGCAGATGTCAATCCAAACCTCGATAGTAAAAAGATTATTAGCGGATACTCGAAGATTATCCCGAAGCTTAGTATTAACGAAGTTAAGAAGCCCAAGGTGTCGCTAACATTAGGTAGTGCGGTAATTGCATCGGAAGAGTATTCATTAATTAAAATATCGAGAGCAACTGGTGCGACATAAAAAAAACAAAATATTGCTCCTGCAAAAAACAGCCCAGAACCTAATATGATAACCAAGAAAGATATCACCCTCTCTTGTTTGTATAAGGCGGGTCTTATGAAGCTCCAAACTTCATAAATAATTAAAGGCATAGTGCAGATTAGACTTGTCAGAAAAGCTAGCCTGATATTAGAGGATAAGCCCTCCGCAGGTTTGGTAAAAATAATATTGGAGTCCAGCGGCAAAGATTTGCTCATAGGGAGAAGGGCAAAATCCATTAGTAGGTCCCTAAAGACGAAAGCCGGGACAAAAATAACGACTATAAACAAGAGGACCTTGATGAAACTTTTTCTCAAAACACCGAAATGTTCCAAAAAAGTCATTCTAGCTTCTTTTTTCACAAACAAATCTTATACTTAGCGTCTTGTTTTTACAATTGTTAGTATTAATTGACATTGACCGATTGCTAAAATATATTTTTATTTTGTAAGCCTTGGAGGATAAATTTGAGAATTCTAATAACCGATGGTCTCTCTAGAGAGGGTCTCGAACTCTTGGGCCAACACCAGAATATCGAAGTTGACGTAAGAAAGAAGACCGACAGGAAAGAACTAAAAAAAATTATTAATAATTATGATGCTGTAATAATACGAAGCGCAACTAAAATCGACAGTGAAATCATAGAAGGCCTAGATGACAATTTCAAATTAATTGGACGTGCTGGAATAGGGGTTGACAACGTTGATGTTCAGGCTGCTTCTAAAAAAGGTATCGTTGTCATGAATACTCCTTCGGCAAATGCTATTACAACTGCCGAACATACAATCGCTTTGCTCTTCTCTCTTGCGAGGAACACTCCACAGGCCTATGGTTCAATGAAAGAGAAAAAATGGGAGAGGTCTAACTTCCAAGGAAAAGAACTTTACGGAAAAGTTATTGGCATAGTTGGCATGGGCAACATAGGACGCTTAGTAGCGGAAAGAGCGGTTGGACTAAAAATGAAAGTACTTGCTCATGATCCGTATATATCAAAAGATACAAAATTAGATATCCCTGTTGAACTTGTAGAAATGGATGAAATATTTAAAAAATGCGACATTATTACGGTTCACACTCCACTAACACCATCAACTAAGGATTTAATTTCGAAAGGTTCAATACGCCTAATGAAAGACGGAGTTATGATTATTAACTGTGCTCGAGGTGGAATTGTAAACGAAGAAGATATATTAGAGGGTATTAAGCAAGGAAAAATAGGCGGGGCTGCATTCGATGTTTTTGAAAGCGAGCCTCCAGATTTTAAATCATCAATCTTTAACGAGTCCGATAAAGTTATTTTTACCCCACACCTTGGTGCCTCGACTCGGGAAGCCCAAACAAAGGTCGGAATTGCTATGGCTGAGCAAATTATTGAGTATGCAAACAATGGTGTAGTTACTAATGCTGTCAATATGCCATCAATGAGCCAGGAGGTTTTATCTAAAATACAACCCTTCTTAGAGCTATCTGAAAAACTTGGGAATTTCATGGGTCAAATATGCAAATCTGGTGTTAAGGAAATCATAGTTGAATATAGCGGAATTGTTTCGGAAATGAATGTTGCCCCTCTAACTGTGTCAGCGCTTAAGGGATACCTGTCCCCTATTATGAGCGCGCCAGTTACATATGTTAATGCTCCCTTGATAGCCGAAGAGAGGGGAATTAAACTCCGGGAAGCGAAAATAACTTCAGAGGGTAATTTTTCAAGCCTAGTCACCTTAATTGTTAAAAGCGAGACAGGAGAATTCGCCATCTCGGGCTCGATATTTGGAACGAAACAGCCTAGGTTTACCAAATTAAATGAACATATTATAGACGTTATTCCAGATGGCAATGTGCTAATTGTAGAAAATGATGACAAGCCTGGGGTAGTTGGCTTACTTGGTAATGCTCTAGGAAAAAAGAATATAAATATTGGCAGACTTTATTTAAGTAGAAAAAACGGTCCAACGAAAAACGAATCCGCCCTGGCGTTCATATCTGTTGATTCCCCAGTCTCGGAAGAGACTTTGGAATATATAGCAAATTTGTCTGAGGTTAAAAGCATCGAGCAGGTAATTTTTTAATGGCAGATTTTTTTCCGCTTCCAGTAGGAATTAGAGATTATACAACAGCGCATGTAAAGAGAATCGAATTTATATCCAATGTAATTTTAGATGAGTCCGAATTGTGGGGATATAAAAAAATACTTACTCCGATATTTGAAAAGCTGGACTCTCTAGAGGTAGGTTTAAAACAAGATAGTTTTTATAAGACCATAAAATTTATTAGTATAGAAGAAAGCTTCGATCAAAATTCCTATGACAAGTATATAGCCATGGGTAGTATTACAAAAATTTTACGAAATTCATTAACTGAATTTTCAAATAGTTCATTTAAAAAATATGAAAGTTGCAAATTAACTGATCAAAAATATAAGAAAATATTATTAAAATCAAAAAAATTAAAAATTGGAATATCTTGGAAGTCTTTTGGTAAATTAACTGG
>CAJXCX010000046.1:0-6892 GCA_913051685.1 uncultured Spirochaetales bacterium | reverse complement strand
AATCCCCTTGGGGACGAAACATAAGGAGGGCAAAAATATGCCTAAAGGTAAAGTAAAATGGTTCAACTCCCAAAAACGTTTTGGTTTCATTGAACCTGAAGATGGAAGCAAAGATGTGTTTGTTCACATGTCTGCTCTAGAGACTGCCGGTATCGAAACTCTTAATGAGGGTGACGAGGTATCGTTTGAAGTAGTTTCAGAAAATGGCAAAGAAAAAGCTAGTGATCTTAAAATTGCATAATTGCATAAGTAATCCACTATTTCAACGTCATTATTACTCAACTAAAACGGAGGTGCGTTTAGCGCACCTTCGCTTTGGTTAAAATCAACATCCCCTAGAGGATACAATCCCCTTGGGGACGAAACATAAGGAGGGCAAAAATATGCCTAAAGGTAAAGTAAAATGGTTCAACTCCCAAAAACGTTTTGGTTTCATTGAACCTGAAGATGGAAGCAAAGATGTGTTTGTTCACATGTCTGCTCTAGAGACTGCCGGTATCGAAACTCTTAATGAGGGTGACGAGGTATCGTTTGAAGTAGTTTCAGAAAATGGCAAAGAAAAAGCTAGTGATCTTAAAATTGCATAATTGCATAAGTAATCCACTATTTCAACGTCATTATTACTCAACTAAAACGGAGGTGCGTTTAGCGCACCTTCGCTTTGGTTAAAATCAACATCCCCTAGAGGATACAACTATGGTGTTTCTACTTTCCGTTAAGCTGATTAGTAGAAACACTAGAAATCTTTTATTATTCTAACTAGTGTGTGTCTTTACGTCCTCGAAAGTTTTTAATCATCCAATTAAGAACGTCTTCGATTGGCATAGGAAGGCTATGGCCCTTGAGAGAATTACACCGCCTTGGGACAATATACAGGTTCTTCAAAAAACTTTATCAAATAAGTCCTTGCTTGATGGAGGCAAAGTGCTGCTAAAACAGAACTTCTTGCCGTTTGTTTCTTTTAATTGGGAAGTAATACACAAAAACTATGAAGAAAATAAAGGATTTGAGGATTATGCAATCAAAAGTCCTTTAAAACTTTGGGAACATAAGCACCATTTTAGCAAACTGGATCCACGGACAACTCGGTTAACTGATAAAATTAATTTTTCTCATTGGATTAATCTGAAAAGTTTAAATAATTATACACTTTCGAAACTAAAGAAATCTTTTGATTATAGATACAAAATCCTTTCTTATGATCTTTCAGTATCAGAAAAAGCTTTCAGCCAAGACATAGTATTAATAACTGGAGCAACGGGGAATATAGGAACTCATCTTGTTCCGCATTTAAATTCACTTGGGTATAAAATTATTTTACTCAAATATGACAAAGAAGCTTCAAATGAATATGGTTTCGATGATTCTCCTTTAGAGGCTCATGATATTGTAAAAATCAAATGGAACCCCTATTCCAAAAACACCATAAAATTTCCTAGCGACATTGCGAATAAAATTAAATTTGCAATTAACTTATCAGGTGAGAACATTCTTGGTTTTTGGACTGCCGCTAAAAAGAAGAATATAGTTGATAGTAGGTTAATTAGTACAAATTCGATATTAAATATTATCAAAGAGAATAGAATTGATTTAAATTGCTGCGTTCACTCCTCAGCTATAGGCGTATATGGAAGTAATCCAGGGAAAGAACTTGACGAATATCATACAAAAGGAGCTGGTTTTCTTGCGGATACAACACACAAATGGGAGATGGAACAAAACAAATTTGCTGAATATTCAAAAAGAAATATCAATCTGAGGATTGGCATTGTCTTGTCTCTAAATGGAGGCATCTTGAGTGCAACCAAAATTCCATTCAAATTGGGCATTGGAGGATATGTTAGTCCAGGATTGAATTATTTAAGCTGGATTGGTATTGAAGATCTTGTAAGAATTATAGGACTTTCTTTGGCTAATACGTCGTTGGATGGACCTGTAAATGCCGTTGCCCCTATTCCATGCACTAACGTAGATTTTTTTTCCAAACTATCAGAAAAATTAAAAAGCAATATAACATTGAAGATTCCGTCATACATCCCACGATTCATATCCAAAGAAATAACTGATGAAATTTTGATATCAGATCAATTTGTTCGACCAACAAAGCTAATTGCGAATAAATATTCCTTTTTTACTCCAAATCTTAACGAAGCATTGGACAATGCTTTTGGTTTTTAGTACTTTAATAAAATATGAAGATTAGCTCTACAAGGAAGGAATATAAAAATTCCAAGTCAATTTTTGATAGGGGCAGGGATCCTTTAAAAAAATTCAAAGCGTGGTACAAAGAAGCTGAACAAAAAGTTTCGGAGCCAAACGCATTTACACTATCGACTTCATATAAGAACAAACCGTCTTCTAGGATTATGCTTTTAAAAGAACTCGATAATGAATTAATTTTTTTCACAAACAAAATAAGTAGGAAAGGGAAAGATATTTCAAGCAATAAGTATGCATCTATGGTTTTTTGGTGGAAGGAAATTAATAAACAAGTAAGGATAGAAGGTAAATTGAGAGAGCTTCCCAAAGAAGATGTAATTAAATATTTTTACTCCAGACCGCGAGAAAGTCAGATAGGTGCATTAGCCTCAATACAGAGTTCTAAATTAGATTCATATAATGACTTAATCTCCAAATTTAAAGAAATACAAAATCAGTATTTGGCCACTAATAAAAAAATTCCTATGCCCAAATCATGGGTCGGATATATATTAGACCCCGAACTAATAGAGTTTTGGCAGGGGGGAAGTCATAGGTTGCATCAAAGACTCGAGTTCAAAAGAAATAGGAATCGATGGATTAAATCTGTTTTGTCACCATGAAAAAAAAGACATTTCGTTTCTATGTTGATAAGGATTGCAATTGGTTTCAGGACAACAATCCCATCACACATAAAGGTATTTATAATTTTAATTATCAAAATCTAAATATCGACGAAGATGGAGACTTTTACGTTATGGAAGATGGATTTAGAACTTATGTTGAGTTTCAAGATCGGCCATTTTTAGTTAAATCCGTTGATATCGTTGATATAAAAAGAGATAAGATAGTTATTTCTCTCAATGATACCACAAAGGAAGACTTAAATATAAAATCGTTATTTTTTAAAGGCACAATCCCTTATTGTACGGTTAAAAAAGAAAAATTTACGGCGAAATTCTCAAGGCCCGCATTGTTCCAACTAAGCAAAGCAATAACAACAAAAAATGGCGATTTTTATATCGGTTCACATTTAATTAGTCAATCTCAAGATTAACACCCTCAATCAGCTTGAAGATTAACTTGTCTGAAACATCAGAAAGGGCTATGTATATATATACCAAATTTATTAGTCATGATATAATAATTTTACAAAATGGTGCGTTTTTTTCATTTTTTTTTTATTTTCTACCTGTTAGTTAGTGGACCGGCCTACTCTTCCGCCTTTGACAATCTAACTCTTGAAAAAGCAATAGAAATAGCCAAAACAAATAATTACAAATTGATTTACTTAAATGAAGAGGCAAGAGCAAAAAAATATTCAAAAGGGGTGTATACAGCAGCTTACTTCCCTCAAGTTAATTTTCATGTAATCTTTCCTTTTCTTGGTAGAGCTTCCGCTTTTCAAGTTGACCAACTGATTTTTGATTTTGGTAAATTAAACCAAAGAATCAATGCTGGGAAATATAATATAAAGGCTATGGAATATCAAAACGCTCATTCGTCGGACATGGTAATAAACGATCTTACCGCAACATTTTATAAAATTTTAAAACTACAAAATTCAATGGCAATGATTAAACGAACAATAGCCACGAACCAAAGTCTTCTTGATCAAGCAGAGGCGTTTTTAGATACCGGAAGAGTTTCAGCAATGCAGGTCACCAAAAGAGATCTTGAGTTAGGAGAAAGCGAATTACTCTTAGTGCAAGCGAAGGGCAATTTGTTAAAACTAGAAGAAGATTTATTTAATATACTCGGAGTAGAAAAACCACCGAGTGTTACATATCTGTCTGACATAGGATATGAAAGAATAGATTTAAATCCGGAATTAATAATTGATTCAAATTTGAATTATTTAAATACTGTCAAAGCTGCAGAAATGCAAATCTTGGCACTAAAATCTACAATCTCTGCCTTAAAGCGAGATTTCTTTCCCAACTTAGTTGCAAGGGCAGCATACAGATTTGAAGGTAAAGGTGTTCCTGAATCCGATAAAGACAATGATCTCGTTGGGGGCCTCGGACTAACTTGGCAGGTTTTTTCGGGTGGAAGAACTTACAATCAAATTCAAGAACATAAAGCTACGCTCAATTCCCTAACAGCAAAGGTCAATTTATTAAAAAGAGAGGCTAGCACCAAAATAAGACTCGGTGTTATTGATGCCAATACCGAATATTATAAAATCGGAATAAGGCAGAAGGCAGTTGGGGCAGCCAAAACCTATTATGAATATACCAAAACCAAATATGACACTGGGGAAAAATCTCAGATTGAATTTTTAGAAGCAGCTAGTTTGCTTCAAAGACAAGAAGCGGAGTATGAAAATTCCATATATAATTACAAAATAAAAATCGCCAGACTTGAGAAATTAGCGGGGCTTGTAATAACAGAATGAAAAAAATAAATTGGCGGCAGATATTGCAAAATTTTGCAACACGAGCCAAGAAATTGCTTCCTTATACAAAGGTGCCATTAGACGTAGGACTACGTATAGGAATGAAAGGTCTTCAGTTTATAGGAAGGGGTTGGTACTATCTGTGGTCCATGAGGAAAGTATTAGCAGTCTTATTGCTGATATTGTTAGGTTATAAATTATATTATGAAGAAAGAGAAATAGAACAGTTTAATTCAGCTGCAACAAAAAAGAATGCCAGTAATCCGGAATACGATTTGGTTACAACAAAAATTTCAGTAGGTGAAATAAGTGATTTTGTTAAAACTTCAGGGAAAATCGTTCCCGAACAAGAAGTGAAAGTAATTCTGTTGTTGACAAAAACTCTACCAATTTTAAAAGTTAATGTTCAGTACGGAGATACCGTTGAAGCGGGCCAGATATTACTAGAGTTAGATTCGAGTGAAATCAGTGACGAACTCGAGGTAATGCAAAAAAGGGTAGAAATTAGGAACAAAGAGTTGACCCTCAAAGAAAACGCAGTAACGAGCAACAAAACTTTGTTAGAAAAGGGGTATATTTCCAAAATTGAATATCTAGATAGTGAGACCGCTTATAACAACAAGATGATTGAAGTCGAGGAAGCAAAGAGGCGAGTAGCTCATTTAGAAGATTCGTTACTCAAAAGCAAACTCCTTGCGCCCATACGGGGCAGAATCGATTACGTAAACGAACAAGCAATAGAGAATGGCGTAATTGGTTTCAATACTTGGGTTTATACCGTCTCATCATCAGCTGATCGTCTCAAACTAAGTCTTAGTGTGGATGGAAGGGCAATAACCAAAATAAAGGAAGGGCAAGATGTAGCATTTAGAATAGATACCCACCCTAATCAAGACTTATTTGGTACGGTAATTAAAATCGTTGAACCTCTTAATTTAAATCCACATAGAGATAAAGCTCCCGTTTTTTATGAAATAATTGCCGACGTAGCAGAAAACCCTCTAGAATTAAAGGCTGGAATGAGCGTCGATGCATCAATTAAAATACAAACGAAAACAAATATAAAACGGGTTCCAAGATCGGCTTTAAGGTTTGTACCACCAAAAATTATGAAAATTAAAGATGAGCCTCCTCCAGATACAACAGCACCCGTGATTTGGATTGTCAACAAAGATGGTACAATTTCTGCAATTACAATTGAGACTGGAATAAGAGATAATGCCTTTGTAGAACTTGTGACCGAAAACCCCAGCTCATCGAAAAAGGGGTTTTACAATTTGACGGAAAAAGACGATATTGTTACTGATGTTAGAATTCATCAGCAACAAAAGAAAAAGAGCAGGTTCTCTTTACCTCAACCTAAAAGATATTAAATGAATGAGTACAGAAACCCTTATTGAATTAACTGATATTAACAAAATCTATCACTTAGGTGAAACTGAGCTTCAGGTTCTTTTTGATATATGTCTTCAGATTTATGAAAAAGATTTTGTTTCAATAGCCGGCCCCTCAGGGTCTGGAAAGACCACCCTGCTAAACATAATCGCTTGCCTTGATAGACCAAGCTCAGGTCAATACAAACTACAAGGGATAGACGTTAATTCGAAATCTAATGACGACTTATCTGAGATAAGAAACAAGTCCATTGGTTTTATTTTTCAAAGCTTTAATTTAATACCTCGTCATACCGCTATAGAAAACGTAGAAATGCCATTACATTATTCAGAAATCGTAGATAAGACCGAACGAACAGAAAAAGCAATGCGATGTTTAGAGATGGTAGATTTAACCGACAGGGCCCTACATTATCCTAATGAGCTATCGGGAGGTCAGCAACAAAGAGTGGCTATCGCAAGAGCCCTAATTAATAATCCCGACATAATACTCGCGGATGAACCGACAGGAAATTTAGATTCACAAACAAGTAGGGATATAATAGCACTCTTAAAAAAACTCCATGAATCAGGAAAAACGGTAATTGTTATAACACATAACACTGAAATTGCTGAGGAAACGATGGATATAATCAATATAAGAGATGGTAGAATAGTTTAGCTTATGCTTGGAAGATATGTTCTAGATAATATTTCAGAAGCAAGATCAAATTTATTTAGAAATAAATCTAGAACTTTGCTAACTTCATTAGGAATTGTCATTGGTATAACTTCCGTCATTATCCTTGTTGCAATCACAAACGGGGCGAAATCTATAATTGAGCAACAATTGGTAAGCTTGGGTGCTAAAACCATAGTGCTAAAACCTATAGGAAGAACAAGGAGTGGTGTCTATAGGGGG
>CAJXCX010000045.1:0-6918 GCA_913051685.1 uncultured Spirochaetales bacterium | reverse complement strand
ATTTTTTGTCCTTAAAGGTGGTTAAAAAATCACCTTTTCCATTAATATCATTACCATTTTGCTTCTTCGGGTGAAGCACAGAAACCGTAAAAAAAGATAAAAAAGCAAATAGTGCGGTGCTAATAAAAAAATCATTATAGGAGAAATGTTTAACGACTTCGATTGACACAGTTGGCGCTAAGGCGTGATTAATTATTGTGAACACACCAAAGAAACCGAGTGCCTGGGTTTGATGCTGAGTAGGAGTATCCTCCGCGATTAAAGTTCCGGCGGAAACAAAATAAAGAGAGAAGCAACAACCTTGAAAAAATCTCAATAACAAATATGAATAGTAAATCTCATCAAAAAAAAGGAATCCTAAATTTGCAACTGCTAGTCCGAATGACCCAAGTAGAAGTAAATATTTTTTTTGATACATATCCCCCAAGATTCCTGAAAGTGGGGTAAGCAACAAAGTGCTCATGCCAGCTAAAGACATTACAAGCCCTACGTCAAACTCACTTCCTCCTAGCTCCATTACTCTTACCGGCAATATGAGATAAGCGTGATAAGAATAAAAAAAGAAAAAAGCTGAAACGGTAATCAGAATAAAATTTTTGGAAAACTTCAATGTGATTTTAGACTAGAATTAAATACCGTCCTCCCTCCAACAATAGTTCTTACGACTCTACCTTTTAAATTAAATCCATGAAACGGAGTATTTTTACTTTTTGAGTACATAGTGGATTTATCGATTTTGTTCTTTGCATTCATGTCAAATATAACAATATCTGCGATAGAACCTTTCTTGAGAGATCCTCGATTTATATTGATAATTTCGGATGGTCTTGTCGACATCTTGTAAATTAAATCTGATAACGAGATAATTTTTTTATGGACGAGGTTTAAGGAAAGAGGCAGAGCAGTTTCCAGACCAACAATCCCAAATGGCGCTTTTTTGAATCCCAAAGATTTCTCTTTCTCTGAATGAGGTGCATGGTCGGTTGCTATTACATCTATAACATTATTTTTCAGACCTAGGATTATCGCTTCTACATCTTCTCTAAATCTCAAAGGGGGATTCATCTTATAATTAGCATCGCAATTTTTAATATCATCTTCTGAAAGTGTAAAATGATGAGGTGTTGCTTCGGCTGTCACCCTAACACCTCTATTCTTTGCGTCACGAATAATTTCTACCGACTTTTTGGTAGTTACGTGGCAAATATGCAAATGAGAATTAGTGGCCTCCGCGATGCTAATATCTCTTAATATACCTAATTCCTCAGATACGTTTGGAATTCCCTTTAGAGAGTATTTTTGGGAAAACTTTCCTTCATTCGCAACTCCATTCAAAGAAAGAGAAAGGTCTTCACAATGAGAGATCACAGGAATAGATAACTTCTTTGCAATTTCCATAGCTTTAAATAAAAGGACAGGGTTCGTTACGGGAAACCCATCGTCAGAAATTCCTACACATCCACTTTGAATATTAGATTTAATCATGGCTAGTTCTGTACTTTTTGAGGATTTAGTTATTGCACCTATGGGAAACACGTTGACAAGTAAACTTTTTTTTGCTTTGCTGACAATATAGTCCGTAATCTTCGGATTGTCATTAACTGGTTTTGTATTTGGCATACATGCAATAGATGTAAAACCACCCGCAACAGCTGATTGGGAGCCGGTTTTGATTGTCTCTTTATATTTGAATCCTGGATCTCGTAAATGTACGTGTATATCGACTAGGCCAGGAGCGACTATAAGATTAGTTGCATCAACAACTTCGTTAAAACCATCCTCCTTTGAGATGTCGCTTGAAGTTAGTTTCTCAATTCTTTCTTTATTAACAATTATATTAAGATGTTTCTTCGTTTTAGATGAAGGGTCCACTACTAGGCCATTTTTGATTAGAATCCTCATTTGAAAATCTAACTTAAAACTCTTTCCAAAAGAATTTGTCTACACCAAACACCAAATTGAATTTGATCGAAATACTTAGCACGTGAATCCTTATCAAACTCTACCGGAATTTCATTAGTCCTAGGAAATGGGTGCATAACAATTGATCTTTTTGGTATTAAATTTAATTGATTCATGGTTAAAGAATAATCATACAAACTGCCTCTCTCCTTTTGGACTCGCGTTACATATAAAACATCAGTATCTTGTAGAACTTCATTGACATCTTGGGTTTCATAGTAATTTTCTGGAAAAGGATTAGAAAACTTTAAATGTTCTGGGCTAACAAAATTGAAATGATTATTTTCAAATCTACCCAACAGTTTTACCAAACTTTTAACAGTTCTTCCATTTTTTAAATCTCCAACCATGGTTACCTTTAAATTGGACAATTTTTTGTTGTTATGATAATAAATCGTAAAGCCATCAAGAATTGTTTGAGTGGGGTGCTCACCATCGCCATCTCCAGCATTGATAACAGGAACTCGACTGACTAAAGATGCTCTCCTGGCGGATCCATTATCCGTATGTCTCATGACAATCACATCGCTCATCGTGGACATAGTGATTATCGTATCCTCCAACGATTCTCCCTTGGCAACACTAGAAAATTGGACGCTATTTATTGGGATAACGGCTCCACCAGATCTAGTCATAGCGCTATAGAACGAAGACGATGTTCGCGTAGAAGGTTCGTAAAAAAGATTAGTTAAAATCTTTCCTTTTAATTTATTGTTACCAGTACCTTTATTAGACATTGCTTCTTGCCAGAGGGAATACAGAAAATCATTGGTTAAGTCATCAATGGATAAAACATGCAACATCTAATTTAATCCTTTATTCAATTCTATTAAATATTCTCCCAAATCTAATTATATCTTTAACATTTTTAAAATTATTATTCCATGAGAAATGAACCAGAATGGCTTTTCCTATTATGTTCTCTCTTGGAACAAATCCCCAATATCGACTATCCTTGCTATTATCCCGATTATCACCCAGAACAAAATATTGACCTAATGGAACATTGATTTCCGCTTCTAAACTAAGACTGTGCTTGTCGTACATTACTTTTGCTTTTTTATCCATAAATTCGTTAATGAATACGATATGATCCTTGTCGTCAAGGCGATATTTTTCGTCGGTAATATAAGAAATCTTCTTTGTATTAATATATATATCTCTGTTTTTTATTATTACCTTATCTCCTGGTAGTCCGATTATTCTTTTTACATAATAAATTGAGCTTAATCCTATGAATCCACCATTAGAACATTCAGCCGCTCCGTCATCTAAGGGATAACGAAAAACAATAATGTCCCCTCTTTGAAGAGTCCGGAATTCGTTTATCATCTTCGAGCTAGAGCAAGGGAGGCCCAAACCATAGCTAATTCGATCCACCAAAAGATGATCTCCCACCAAAAGATTTGGATACATGGACTTTGAAGGTATTTTAAAAGGTTGAATAAAGATATATCGTACAAGAAGGGCAACAACCAATGCAAAAAGAATTGACTTGGCAGTTTTTATAAAGTTAAATTTCGAAGGCTTATTCGGACTCATTTTTACAATTTGTTACGCTAATATAAGTTAAAATCATACTGATTATGTTTTGTATGCATTAGTCTATCCACATTATTTATATCCGGCAACAGATTTAAATCATTAATGATATTAGATAAATGGTTTGTATCTTGAACTAACATCTCTATGTAAATCGATGATCTGGTCAACGAAATTGGCTTTGCATTGATTTTAATTATATTCGAATCGTGCTTTGCTATGGTGTTTGATATTTCAGATAAAATTCCTGGTTTGTCAAAACAAGTTACTTTTAATATCGTAGGTGATTTTGAACGATACGTCTGATCCCATTTGGCTTCAATTAATCTCGATGAATCAACTTCGAGTATTTGCTTGCAAGAGATACGATGAATCGATATACCTCTGCCAATAGTTATATAGCCTATTATCTCGTCACCATATATAGGCGAGCATGATTTACAAAATCTAACCATAATATTATCATTGCCACCCACTATAATAGCTTCATTTGAATCTAGTATTTTTGATTCACGATCCAATACCGATTTATTTTGTACATTCAGATTAAAGTACTTAAGGATTTCTACAATATTGATTTTCGAAAGAGAATAGCGAACAAACAAATCATCCAAACTTTTTATAGATTTTTCAGCTGCGAACTTCTTCAATTTGTCTACAACGTCCTGCTTGTTGATATTAAGTCCGTGTTGAGATAATTTTTTTCCTAAAATATCTTTGCCCATTTTTAAAGATTCAACGGACAGCGCCTTCTTTATTGAATTTCTAATTCTTGTTTTTGCTTTTGAAGTTACTGCGTATTTCAACCAATCTCTAGACGGTTGTCTGTCTTTCTTTGTAATTATTTCAATCATGTCTCCACTTTTTAATTGGTAACTTAGAGGTACAATTCTACCATTAACTCTTGCTCCAGAACATTGATTGCCAAGGTCAGAGTGGATTGAGTACGCAAAATCAATTATTGAAGAATGAGCCGGTAATTCTTTCAAATCTCCTTTTGGCGTAAACACGTAAACAAATTCAGTTATAAGTTCATCTTTTACCGCGTCTATGAATTCTTTTGGGTCGCTCAAAGTCTCCGCATCAAATATTTTTTTAACACTATCAGGAAGGTCAATTAATTTACCACTTGAGTCCTGTTCAAGTTTATATTTCCAATGTGCAGCCACTCCATATTCGGCTACTTCATGCATTTTATTGCTTCTTATTTGAACTTCTACTTGGTCTCCAAACGGGCCAACTATAACAGTATGGAGCGATTTGTATCCATTGCTTTTTGGCAATGCAATATAATCTTTAAATCTTCCTGGGACTGGTTTCCACACCGAGTGAACCGCGCCCAATGCAGCATAACAAGATGAGACATCTTTCGTTATAACCCTAAAAGCTTTTACGTCTAACACGTTATTAAAATCCAGTTCTCGCCTCATCATTTTCTTATATATTCCATAGAAATTTTTAAATCTAGTTTGTATCTGTGCATCTATTTCGAATTTCTTTAATTGGGCTAATAACATGTTCTGAATTTCCAAACTATACTTCTCCCACTCCTCCTTTTTTGCAATAAATGTTCTCGTTATCTCTTTGTATTCATTCGGCTTTAAAGATTCAAAACATCTGTCTTCGAGCTCCGTTCTAATCCAATATATACCTAGCCTATCAGCCAGGGGCGCATAGAGATCTAGCGTCTCTTTGGCTAAAAATTCTTGTTTATGTTCTGGAAGAAAAGAAATTGTTCTCACATTGTGCAATCGATCAGCGAGCTTAACAAGTATAACTCTAATATCTTTCCCAGTTGCGAGTATCAATTTTCTAAAATTCTCAGCCTGTCTTTCAAAAGTAGAGCTGATTCGAATCTGGCCAATTTTTGTTACACCTTCAACCAAAGTGTAGACCTCTGGGCCAAACATGTCGACGATTTCCTCTTTCGTTGCGAGAGTATCTTCGAGAGTGTCATGAAGCAGTCCTGTGATAATTGATTCCTTATCAAGTTTAATATCCGCCAGAATCGAGGTGACTTCCATTGGGTGTATCATGTAAGGCTCCCCGGAATATCTTTTCTGCCCAGCGTGAACTTTTGCAGAATAAGCATAAGCCTTTGTGATTTCCTCTATATCTTCGGAGAGAAGGTAAGTATGAAGCTTTTCAAGGATGTCGTTAAATCTAATCATTACAAGCTCATTAGAATTCTTCTGATATCATGTAGGCAGTCATCGAAGTCCTCATTGACAACCATGTGGTTAAAATACTTTGACTTCGTTAGTTCGTTCTTTGCTTCTTCAATTCTTTTCTCTATTTCGTTCTCTGACATATCGCTCCTTTCAATAAGTCTTTTCTGTAGCACCCCAATAGAGGGAGGTTTGACAAAGATTGACACGCAATCAAAATGGTTCGTATTGATAATCGTAGATGCCCCTTTGACATCAATATCGAGAAGGATGCTGTGATTAAATTTTAGTGAGTCATGAATTGGCTCAATCGGTGTGCCATAAAAATTTCCATGAACTATTTCGTGTTCTAGAAATAAATTTTTATCTATCATTCTTTGGAATTCTTCTTTTGAAATAAACCTATAATCTTCTAGGTCTTTTTCGCTTGGCCTTCTCTCTCTGGTCGTATACGAAATCGAAAAATCTAAGTTTTTCGTGTCAGACAACAAACTGGAAGTTATTGATGACTTTCCTGCACCAGATGGTCCAGAAACTATAATAAGAAATCCGCCTTTAATAGTCATAATTTATAATATTAAAGCAAAACATTTGATAATGAAATTTATGAATTCCCAGCTTTATCTGTACCTTCACATGAAGGGCATGTAAATTGATTGTGCGTACAATTCGTTAACCGTTTTTCGATTAGCTCTAAAATTAAGTCATCCGCACCTAGAGGCATAGCAACATGGTAATTAGTATTAGGAAAATTCTTCGAGGCCTCATTAGCCAAATAAGGGATATCGTGACTCCAGTGCTTTCCCGGACCCAAAAAAAACGGACAGATAACTATAAAATCCGCGCCTTTTTCCACACATTTAGAATAAGCAGTTGATATCGATGGTTCTGCAAGCTCCATATGGGCAGGTTCCACAATGCTGTACTTAGAGGAAAATTTTTCGTAAAAAAGTCGTGCTACATCTTCAAGCACTTCATTGCTTTCGGATTTCCTGGATCCATGATCAACAATAATAACGCCCTTATTCATGAATTTTATAATAACAGAATTTCATAACTTTTGCCGAAGGCGGGACTCGAACCCGCACATCCGAAGACACCACCCCCTCAAGATGGCGCGTCTACCAATTCCGCCACTTCGGCTTTAAATAAAATACACATATTTAAGCACCAAATTTATTTAGCATATCTGCATGAGCAAGAATTATATTCAAAAGATTTTTTGCTTCAAATATGCCGAGAGACC
>CAJXCX010000044.1:0-6932 GCA_913051685.1 uncultured Spirochaetales bacterium | reverse complement strand
TTTCTTTTTCTTTTTCATTAATCGTTAAAGAAGATTTAAGTATTACCAACTCATCACTCTTTACAAATTGTTTAAGAAAAAGATGGTGCTGATCAGCAAGAATCTCAGTAGGTGCGATAAGTGCAGATTGACAATTGTTATCGTAACAAATTGCCATTGATAAAAGAGCTATTATAGTTTTGCCACTACTGACATCACCTTGAAGTAATCTGTTCATTTGTTTTTTTGACTTCATATCAGAAATTATTTCTTTTAAAACTTTTTCTTGCGCCTGTGTGAGTTCAAACGCAAAATTGGTTTTAACCTTCTCAAAAAAAGATTTGGTTTCGTTAAAGATGTGAGCCCTACCCATAACATCTTTTTTCTTTTGACTCCTTTTACGAATTCCGAGGCACAAAATTAAAAACTCAAAAAAGATGAATGACCTATGCCATATAGATGTAGTAACCGATTCCGAAGAATGTAAATCAACGACCTCGGAGTTGTTAGACGGGATATGTATATTCAATATAGATTCTGATATTTTTTCAATGTTGTATTTTTTATTAATATAGTCATCAAAAATATTCAATTGACTTATATCAACATTGCTCAGTAGTTCGTTAAAAACTTTTTGAATTTTGTTCTGCGATAGACCTTTAACAAGAGGGTATATAGGGGAAATTCGAGCAAAAGTATCTAATTCTGAATCGCTATCCAAAATATGTACATTTTCCGGTTTAGGATTAACGATTTGCAGGTATTTAGACGAAGTGGATTTTACTGCCTTGCCGGATAATACAACCCATTTACCCTTAGTGAAATTATCCTTTAAATATCCATAAATGGGATTAAACCATATTATTTTAAAATTGTTTACTCCATCGGTTATTACTACTTCGTATATCCTTTTCTTTGTTCGCAACAATCTGGAGAATACTATCTCACCTTTCAGAGTCACTTCGTCACCAGGAGCAATGTCCGGAATTTTTCTTATGTCTCTATAATCCTTATAATCACGTGGAAAATAAAACAACAAATCAAGTATATCGTGTATCCCCATATTGCTTAGGAGATCTTTTAATCGTAATCCAATTCCAACTACTGAATTTATATCATCGTGTAGCTGATATCTTTTATTTGCCATTGTTCGGATGAAACCCAGTATTAGAATAGAAGAAGCCTAAATCTGCGAGTTTCTGTTCATTGTACAAGTTCCTACCATCAAATATAATTGGATTTTTAAGCAATTCTTTGATTCTGTGAAAATTTGGCTGTTTGTATTCGCTCCATTCCGTATTGATTATGAGAGCATCGCAATCTTTTAGGGTGTCATAACTATCCAAGAAAAATTTTACATTTTCGCCAACTATTTCCTTGAAGTTCTCCATCGCCACAGGATCATGAGCATTGATTCGAGCTCCAGAACGGATTAGGTTATTAATTATGTCTATGGATGGAGCCTCGCGAATATCATCCGTATTAGGTTTGAAAGATAAACCCCAAACGGCAAATTTTTTATTTTTTAAATCTGCAAAATAAGTTTTAATCTTTTCAAAAAACCTTTGTCGTTGCATATTGTTCACATTATCTACAGCCCTACATAGTTCTAAATCAATTGAATTTTGTCTAGCAATATCTATAAGTGCCCTAACGTCTTTGGGGAAGCAAGAACCTCCGTAGCCAAGACCAGGGAAAATAAAGTCTTTGCCGATTCGTCGATCCTGGGACATGATTCTCCTAACGCTACCTACGTTAGCCCCAACCTTTTCGCACAAATTAGCTATTTCGTTAATAAATGAGATTCTTGTTGCAAGCATGGCATTAGATGCGTATTTAGAAAGTTCAGAAGATTGTATATCTACACATGTTAATCTGTCTTCCTTCCTTATAAAAGGCTCGTATAGTTCTTTAAGAATGCGTTCCGCTTTTTCAGAATCAACTCCAATAACTACTCTGTCGGGAAACATAAAATCGTTTACAGCGGATCCTTCTTTTAAAAATTCTGGATTAGACGCTACATCGAAGTCGCTTTCAGTTTGAGATTTTATTAAATTTTTAACCAAGTAAGTCGTGCCCACTGGAACAGTGCTTTTTGTGACAATAATCTTGTAAGTGTCAATATATCTTGATAGCTCTATCGCTGCATTTTTTATATAATCCAAATTTGCAGACCCGTCTGAGTTAGGAGGGGTAGGTACGGCTAAAAAAATTATCTGAGAACTTGCTACACCTTCTTTGTAGCTTGTTGTAAATCGAAGTCGCTTTGCCTTAAAATTTCTCTCTACTATATTCGACAATCCAGGCTCATATATACCAATCTCGCCCTTTTTTAATGCGGCAATTTTCTTCTTATCTATATCAAGACAAACTACATTGTTTCCACTGTCGGCTAAACATGAACCTGTTACTAAACCAACATAGCCTGAACCGATAATACAAATATTCATAAATTAATTTATTATCTCTTGATTAGATTAAATTGGCAAATTAACGCACAGAGAACGTTGAAGGCTTCCATGTGAAATTGTTCTAGAATTTTTTAATGGTTAAGAATTAGGATTTAAAATATTAACTTTTTCTTTCGGCAGGACTAAGTCCATCAAAACTAAAATTTTTAGCTTTATCGATAAAAGCAGCCCACTTTTCAGGAACCTCATCTTCGTGGGCTATGGCACTAACTGGGCATGGATCAACACACGCACCACAATCGATACATTCCTCGGGATTAATTATCAACTGATCCCCTCCGTCATATATGCAATCCACAGGACAAGCCTCAACACAGGCCTTATCAACTGTTCCGATGCATGGTTCCGCAATTATATAAGCGATAGTACACTCTCCGTCCTATCTAATCTAACAAAACTAAAAAAAATATCAAGAAAGATTCAATAACTAACAAAATAATTATAGATATTAAATATCCAGGACGAATCATTGTGACTATAAATAAGGAAGGCCTATGATATGCGCATCATTCTATATCAGAAACTTCTTCCTTTTGTTCAAACGATTCAACTTTTTCTTGAACTACAGATTGTTTATCAAATTTGATATACAAAAAACCCAAAACTAAGCTAGTAATGATAAAAATTGTTCCTAGCCATTTTGTTAATGTACCTAGGAAGGAAGATGAGTCTGCTCCAAATACAGACTCGGACGAACCTCCGAACATAGATCCTAAATCATCATTTTTAGATGGTCCAAAAAGTACGGACAGAACCAGTAGGACAGAAACAATACCGTGAAAAATAATTAAAGTACTCTTGAGGCTTTCCATTATAGTGCGTTACCGACCTTCAATACAATATCACAGAATTTTGCACAATCCATACTCGCACTACCAATTAAAACTCCATCAACATTATCTAAAGAAATTATCGTATCGATATTCGAAGTGTTTACACTTCCTCCATAGACTATCTTGGGCAAGTCGGAAGAACTAGGGAACATCGAGCTAAGCTCATTATAAATATGGTCGTGGACTTGTTGAATATCTTCCACTTTTGCAGCTTGGCCAGAACCAATTACCCAAACTGGCTCGTATCCTATGACGATACGAGATAATGCATCACTCTGAATGTCCCTCAATCCTCTTCTAAGTTGATCGGATATACGGACAAAAGTCTTTTCTCGTCTTCTCTCGTCAAAAGATTCTCCAACACATAGAATTGCGTTAAGTTTTTCGTTGGTTGAAACAAGAAGTTTTTTGTTAATCATTTCATTTGTTTCTAGAAGATGCTGTCTTCTTTCGGAGTGCCCTATCATAACCCATTCGCATCCAACATCCCTGAGCATGTTCGAAGAGACTTCACCTGTATACGGCCCGCTATTCTCAAAGAACACATTTTGAGACGATAGGGATAACTTTGAGTCTTCAATTAAATCAGATACCAATTTCAGATATGGAAAAGGAGGAGCGAGTATTACATCTACATTGTCACAATCTTTAATTCCAGCTAGAATGCCCTTAACCAAATCAGGAATACTTATAGAATCAAGGTTCATTTTCCAGTTCGCAAAAACTATTTTGTGGGCCTTCATTTTTTAAATAATAACTTTGATTAGTCCCTATGTATATTGATAAATATATTTTTTTAATTTTGCTAGACCGTTCTTCAAATTAGTTATAGAACTTGCGTATGAAAGTCTAATATGTCGATTGTAATTGGGCCCAAAATCTTTACCTGGGGCCACACCTAAATGCACTTTACGTAATATGTCACGAGATAATTCAAGTGAGTCTTGGCAAATTCTTCCCATATCACACAAAACATAGAAGGCGGAATCTGGTTTGTAATTAAGATTGAGGCCAATATGTTGTAATTCGTTTAGGAGCAAATCTTTGTTTCTAATATATTCTCTCTTCATTTTTTCAATCTCTTCTTGATTGATATTGAGGGCTCCAAGGGCCGAGTGTTGAGAGATTGTAGGTGCACAAATAAACATATTCTGTTGGAGCTTTTGAGCATTTCTAATAATTGTTTTAGGAGCAATCAAATATCCGAGTCTCCAGCCCGTCATAGAATAGAACTTAGAAAAACCATTAACCACCAAACTGTCGGGTTTGTATTTTAACATAGTCTCTGGAGGCCGTTCGTAATTAAGTCCTTGATAAACTTCATCTGAAATAACTTTTATCCCCAATTCGCCAATGGATTTCAACACTTCGCTAGTTTGAGTAACTCCAGTTGGATTGGAAGGAGAATTGATGATTATAAGCTTAGTTTTTTTAGTTATTGCTTTTTTCAGCTTTTTAATATTAATTTGGAAATTTTCTTCCGGATGAGTCGTGAACAACTTAATTCTGCCACCAAAAATTTTCACTAGCTGTGGATAGCAGGGATAGTATGGCTCAATTAACAAGACTTCGTCGCCTTCGTCAATAGAAGTAATCAAGCCAAGCATGATGGCCCCAGAAGATCCGGTTGTTATAATCACTTGGTCTTCTGAAATAGCAACATCCATTTCTTTCTTATATTTATTTACAATTGCCTCTCGTAAAGGTTGGATGCCAAGACTATGTGAATATCTATCGTAATTATTAGATATAGCCTTTTTTGCATATTGCTTTATTAATTTATTGGTTTTCCTAGTAGGCTCACCAATTTCTAAATGGCTTACATCAATGCCTTTTTTTTCATATCTTTGAGCCTCCTCTAATATCTCCATGACATAAAACGGCTCTATATCGTCAAGCAAATCGGAATTCATTGATATATTCTATTTGAAAAATTAGAAAGATAATAGTAAAAGAATTGTCTTAAATAAATTAAATAGGTATTATAAAGTTCTTAATCTGGAGTAAATTATGTCAAGAACTTGTGAATTAACTGGTAAAAGGTTTATGTCCGGGCACACGGTCAGCCATGCGAACAATAAAACCAAAAGAAAATTCAATATAAACCTAAGGACCGTTAGTCTCAAGAGTGATATATTAAAAGAAAAATTTAGGATGAAAATCGCTGCTAGCACTATGAGGACTATAGGCAAATATGGTGGATTCGATCAGTTTGTTGTTAAAACTCAAGATGCAAAGCTATCTGAGAATGCTTTAAAAATAAAGAGAAGGCTCTTGAAAAAACTTAGTCCACATAAATAATCGCGATTCTTACTTGAAAGCCTTATTTATCTTTTTTAAAAATATTTCTTTTTTAATCTTCGTCATTCTTTCTGGGAAGAGAATCCCATCTAAATGATCAAATTCATGTTGAAGGACTATGGACTGCATACCATTACAATTAAAACTTTGTTGTTTTCCATCTAAATCTAAAGCTGTCATGCTCACTCTTTCATGCCTATATATATAATCATAGAACCCAGGGATACTGAGACATCCTTCTTTCGATTCCACCCTGCCTTCAAAATCAATTATCTTTGGATTGATTAAAACTAAAGAACGTTGTTCGTCTGCATCAGCAAAATCTTTGCACACAAAAAGTCTCTTAAGGACCCCGACCTGGGGGGCAGATAGTCCCAGCCCTTCAGCTTCTTTCATAGTGACTATCATACTTTGAGCCAAATCGACTAACTCATCGTCAATATCATCAACTTCTTCGCATTCCTTTTCCAAAACAGGGTCAGGAAATATCCTTATCTTTAAATCTCGCATTAATCTTTCTTGTTGTTTAGCTTGTCCAATAAGTCCCTACTGGGCCTATACAGTGGTAATGTTTTTTCTGGAACTTGTACGTCTTCTCCGGTTTTGGGGTTTCTTCCTTGATACGATTTATATTTTTTAGAATAGAAGCTTCCAAAACCTCTAATTTCTACCCTGTCATTTTTGGAGATAGCATTGGACATGGAAGACAGTAGAAGAGTGACTATGCTTTGAGATACATTTTTCTCTAGTTTAAAAATTCGTCCAATTTCTTCTTCCAATTCCGATCTAAGCATAAGATATTTATTAACTTTATATGGAAAAAGTCAAGGATGTTTTTCATATAAAAAATACCCCGAACAGGATTCGAACCTGCGACAAATAGTTTAGGAAACTACTACTCTATCCAGACTGAGTTATCGGGGCAGGGAAATTATTATAACAGTTCTTTTGTAGGTAGAGAAAATACTAATTTACTAAAAAGATTTCGTTCACAAATAAAGAATCCAATAATAGAATTATTCTTTAACGAGTTCTCCCTCGTTAAATCTACAAGAGCTTCGTTCCTTCTCTGGAGAGATACACGCTCCCTTTCCATGCATATTGCCATTTTTCCACCCACCTACATATTGAGCACCATCTGGTCGAGTGTAAGTCCCCTCTCCGTCTCTTTTGCCTTTCAGGTACTCACCTTCATATTTAGCACCATCTGCATAAAATAAAACTCCGTACCCATGGTGCTTACTATCTCTCCATTCGCCTTTATATTCGGCACCTCCTTGATAAACCATATGCCCTTTTCCGTGGTGTCTGTTTGCTTGCCAATCACCGTCATATATATCACCATCAC
>CAJXCX010000043.1:0-6935 GCA_913051685.1 uncultured Spirochaetales bacterium | reverse complement strand
TGTTCAAGCCGAGTACAAGAAGAAAATCAAACGAAAGAAGCTTTAGTGGTTTTCTTGGCCTATTAATTGTCCTTACTTTGATTCTCTTTGCACTGTTCCCCGAATTTTGTTCACCATACTCTCCCTTTAAATCAGATTTCAACAACACTCTTCAATCCCCTTCGTCAAGACACCTATTCGGAACCGATGAGCTTGGTAGGGATATCTTAAGTAGAGTAATATATGGCACAAGGATATCGATTTCTGTAGCCTTCTTTACTTCAATAGTATCTTTAGTGGTCGGAACTCTGTATGGATCAATATCAGGCATCAAAGGTGGAATTGTTGATGAAATATTAATGAAAATAGTAGATGTTTTTTATTCGATTCCAGATCTTCTTTTAATCTCTATATTTATACTAATTTTTGGGAAGGGAATAATTGGTATTACTGCTGCTTTATCACTATTAAGTTGGATGCGAGTAGCACGAATCGCTAGAGCAACAGTATTAGAGCTAAAGAATAGGCCATTTGTCTTAAGTGCAAAAGTTATGGGATTTAGCGATTTAAGAATCATATTCAAAGAAATTCTTCCAAATATGTTGGCTCCACTAATTGTTATATTCACATTTACTATACCCTCAGTCATTCTTGCGGAATCAACCCTAAGCTTCTTAGGTCTTGGTATATCTCCACCGGATGTAAGTTGGGGACTAATGGCAAACAATGGTTGGCAGGGGATAAGGAGCTATCCGCATCTAATTCTTTTTCCATGTTTGGCGATTTTCGTGTCTACGGTAACATTTTTACAGATTGGAGATTATCTAAAACTAAGGGCTAGGCAATGAGATTTATAGTTTTTATCTTTTTTCTTTTTACCATGAGCTCACTAGCGGTATCGGAATGTGAAATAGAAAAAGAGAACTTCTTATATTTATCCTATTGTTACAAAAAAAACGGGAATTTAGATCTCGCTATTAGCAATCTAGATAAAATAGATGAAGATGGTTTTGAAAATGTCGCGGATTTCCTTGCTTATAGAAAAATCAAACTACTGTCCTCTTATAAGATAGTATCTAACGAGATAAAAGAGGAGATAAGAAAATTTAAAGCAACACATAACGATTCTGTATTATTACCAAAGATAGAACTCATTGAAGCAAAAAGGCTTTTAGCGATTAGCTCTGGAAAGCCATCTAGTTATAAGTCACATAAAATTCTTAGTAAACACTTGCAATCTATAGATAAGAAGTATGGTTGGAGCAATAATGACAGAATTAATCTGAAACGAATCAAAGCAATGAATTTATTAAATCTCGGTCAGTATGGCCAGGGGAATAAGTTATTTCAAGAGATATATATAAACCATCCAAACCATCCCAGCGTCGTTTCGTGGACCCAAAAGCTCTCTAAAAATGATTTGAGGACCAGACTTAATTCACTTTTTAAGAATCAAATGTTTAGACAATTTACAAAAGAGTCGCAAGGATGGGAAGATCCTGATATAAGAATCAAAATTGCTTTAATAAAAATTAAGACCGGTAAGAGGGATGAAGGCAGGAGAATCTTAAAAAATATTTCAGAAGGCAATTTTAAGTCTACGGATTTGTTTACGGATAACGAAATAATTGCTGAATCTTTATATCAATTACACGTTGATGATTTAAAAACATCGAAGGATAACTCTAAAATTGCAAGAAACTTAAAATTAATACTCAAAAATTATCCGAACTATAGAAAAAAAAATGATGTCGCATATTTGTCTGCTAGATTGTTCACTTTAGACAAGAACTATTTAGAAGCAAAACAAGTTTACAACTGGTTAATTAAAACAAAATCGGAGGGCTACATAGATAATTCTTTTTGGGGACTAGGTTGGTCGGAGTACATGCTTAAAAATTATCGTGATGCGTTAAATCATTTTTCTTCTCTTGCACACTCGGACGAACCTTATCATCAAGCTAGAGGGCTCTATTGGAAAGCGAGATGTTTAGAAAAATTGGGCGACTTAAACAGTGCAAAAAAAACTTACATGAAGATATTAGAAAATCACAAAATGGGTTACTATCTATATCTAGCATCAATAAAACTTGATAAAAAATTTCATTCAAAACCAAACATAATTCACAAGAAACAAGGAGTGGTCAATCTCAATCAAGAGATGAAGTTGCTTTTCTCTGTCAAGCATCTCAATGTCGCACATCAAGAAGTAGCAAGCTACATTAAGAAGAAAATTAATTCATCAAATTATAGAGATTATCTTATCGCTCTTGAATCAGCACAAGAATTCAATCTTGTAATTAAGTTATCATATCAATATCCATCGGAAGCTTATCATAAGTATCCAAAGGGATTTATTAATATCATTGAAACCCATTCCAAGAAATATGGTCTCGATAAAAATCTTATATTAGGATTAATTCGAGAAGAAAGCCTGTTCGATCCAAATGCAGTATCTCATGTTGGAGCAATGGGACTGATGCAGATTATGAATTACACAGGGAAACAAATAAAGAAAGACCTAAAATCTGATGGAAGACTAGTTAACCTGAACCCTGCCTACGCATTGTTTGACCCTGAAACTAATATTCTTATGGGAACTTATTATCTCTCAAATCTTATTAAAAAATTTGATAATAATATCTTCTTAGCTTTAGCAGCTTACAACGGTGGTCCGAAAAATGTACAAAAATGGTTAGTTCGTTTTGATGGCCTTGAGGATGACGAGTTTGTAGAGAATATTCCCTTTAAAGAAACCCACGGATACGTCAAAAGAGTTTTGAGAAGTTATTTTTATTATATGTTGAATTAGAGAAATCTAATCAAATCTTACAGAAATTCCCAAGTATGTTCAGCCCCAAATCGCTACTTTTCTCTGGATGGAACTGTGTAGCATATATGTTTTCAAAACTGACCGAGGAGCCAAAATCGTCACCATACGAAGATGTTGTATCTACAATATCCAAATCTGGGTCGATTTTATACGAATGAACAAAGTAAACCCAGGATTCATCTTCGACACTCTCAAACAATTTGGATTTTCTTTTCATCTTAATCTGGTTCCATCCCATATGAGGTACTTTTAATTTATTTTTATTGAAATTCATTTTACTTATGCTTCCTTTAAAAATTGACAAACCTTGAACACCAGGGCTTTCCTCGCTACTTTCGAAAAGAATTTGTAATCCCAAACAGATTCCTAAGAATGGTTTGCCGCTTTTGATAGATTTTTTTATTATTTCTGTCAATCCTTTGTCATCAAGATTTTGCATACAATCCCCAAAAGCTCCAACACCTGGAAAAATTAAGGAGTGAGCGTTCTCAATGTCTTTAATGGAATCGGTAATCTGTGATTCAAAATTTAACAGCGCAAGAGCCTTGTATACTGATTGTAAATTTCCATGACCGTAATCGATTATCGCTATCATTAAAGATTGCCTTTTGTCGATGGAACCGAATCCGACCTTGAATCAATTGAAGTAGCAGAATCGAGAGACTTTGCTACAGATTTAAATATTGACTCAACAATATGATGGCTGTTTGTGCCATATTCTAATTCGATATGCACATTGGCCTTTATATTATTAGTAAATGCTTGAAAAAATTCTCTTGCTAACTCAGCATCAAATTCTCCAATTTTTGAAGTTGGGAGGTCGACTTTGAAAACAAAAAATGGTCTGCCACTCAAATCAATGTGGGAAGATGACAAAGTCTCATCAAAAGGGACAACGCTTGATCCGTATCTTTTAATAGATTTTTTCTCTCCTAGAGCTTCGTCAAACGCTTGTCCCAGAGCAATACCAACATCTTCAACAGTATGGTGAAAATCTATTTCGGTATCACCTAGGGCTTTAATTTTTAAATCAAAATATCCATGCTTGGATAATTGTTCAAGCATATGGTTAAAAAAAGGTATGCCAGTATCAATATCATATTCTCCAACACCGTCGATATCCAAATCTATCGATACATCAACCTCGTTTGTCTTTCTTTGAATACTGGCAAATCTACTCATGTTCTGATGTTAAACGAAAAAATATTAATATTCAATTTGAAGTTACATGTCATGTTCGTCTTCGATTTCTCCCAATACTTCTTCCAAAATATCTTCAATTGTGACAATTCCAACTGCATTCTTGGGTGTCCCCACAACTGCAAGGTTTGATTTTGATTCTTTAAGTTCATCAAGCAGTCTAGATGCCAGATAATTTTCTTCGACGAAAAAACAGTCATCTGCAAGGTTAGATACTAACTCGTTATTCGACCTACCTAGAAGATAAAATGCGTGAATGATACCTCTAATTTGGTTTTTTTTCATATCATATATCGGGAACCTTGAAAATCCTGTTTGTTCAATTAATTTTTTAGCATCAGCAACATTACTATTTAAATCAATAGCCGCTACATCAACAATTGGGATCATTATGTCTTTAACTTTAATCGTGTCGAATAAGAAGATTTGATTTAATATTTTATCTCTAAATTGTTGAGAAGAATTTTCTACAGCAGATCCGGTTTCTAATGCGTGAATCAGTTCTTCCCTTGTTATCAATTTACTTTTTGTTCCAATCATTTTTACGATTATATTGGTTAAAAACCTAACAAGAAAGAGTAGTGGTTTAAATAAGAAACTGAAAATTAATGAAAAATATATTGTTTTAAGTACAAAGAAATTACTTTGTTTCTGAAATACAGATTTTGGTATAACCTGTCCAAAAATTACAATAAGAGGAGTTAGTATGATAACCGAAAGTAAGTGTGGATCATAATTGGGATATGTCTCTTCTACAAATGATGATACAAGAACTGTATTAATGACAATGCATAAATTTTCACCGACAAGACTCGTTGCTACATATTCCTCTATTTTGTTAATTGATTGCATTACCAATTTTGCTGATGCCAGGCCTTCGTCCGCCTTAGATCTTATCTTTCCTTTGTCACATGACAAGAGGGATATTTCCGAACCGGCAAACATTGCCTGAAGAAGCAAAAGCAGTAAGGTCGTAATCGGTAATGTGACAAGATTAATCATGGCTTATCCTTTCCGCCGAAATTTTCGTAATCCTGTTATCCTTTATTTCTTTTACGGTTAATTTGATGTTGCCATTTAAAATAAATTCATCTTTTTTTGGTAATCGTCCCAACTGATTAAAGACAAAGCCTCCCATGGTTTCAATGCCTAAATCTTCTGATATATATGACTTGTTCATTTCATTCGATATACCATTAAGACCTGCGTATCTCAAAACGCCATACAAACAAGTTTCATTAAATTCGCTAATTCTAGTCCTTCCGTCAAAGTACAAAATGTTGTCTTCAAAAATCATTAAATCATCATCAACATCTCTTTCGTCTTCAATTTCTCCAAATATTTCTTCGATAATATCGTCAAGCGTAACAATTCCTTCGAGTCTTCCATACTCATCAATCACTATTGCAATGTGACGTTTCATAATTTGTAGTTCCTTTAAAAGCCCTAGTGCGTTTTTTTTATCAGGGACAAAGTATGGCTCTCTTAATATTGAATAAATTTCTGGCGATTTATGAGTCAGTAAATCTTTCGAATGAAGAATACCTACTATATTATCTGAGTCTCCCTCGTAGACAGGAATTCTTGAAAACCCATTATCCTTTATTGCAACTAGAGCTTCTTTTCTTGTAATATCGCTTGGCAAAAGGAATAGGTCCGGCTCCGGAGTGAGTATCTTTGTAAGATTAATCTTTTCTAATTTTAATAGATTATCTATTATTTTACTTTCACTTCTCTTAACCGAGCCTTCGTCCTCACCTATATCGATTAAGCTTGGTATATGTCCCAAGGATTCTTGATGATGTGGAACAGAAGTGCCTTCCTTGGGATCAAACAATTTTATTAAAAATCTAGATAAGCCATCAAAAAAAATAGTCAAAGGGAACATTATTTTGTTTAAAAAATAAACGGGGGGTGCAACAATCGTTGAAATAGTTCTTGAAAATTTTACACCAATGGTTTTTGGAATAATTTCACAAAATATTAAGATTATTATCGAGGCTATAAAGATAGTCGCTATTGAAATTAATTCGTCAGATATTTTTCCAATAAATAATTTATTTAATTTTGATGTAATCAAACTTGTTATGGTTACATTAAGAATTTCATCCGCTAACAAAATTGTTGCGATAATCGACGCTGGATTTTTAATAAATCCTTCAAGAAGCTTACCAACAGAAGACTTTTTCTTTATCAAATCTATTTGATATCGCTGAAGAGAAAAAATGGAACTTTCTGTAATTGAAAAAAAAGCGGATAATAGAATTAGACCAAATATTAAGATTATAAATAGAGAGTATTCATTCATCTAGAATTTGTGAGTAAAACCGTCTGGTTTTAAGATTTTATCTTTTCCTCCAATTTCTAATATTATCTTTTTATCTTTAGTGATTTCGCCAATTTTAAAAATTTTGAATTTTTTTGTTCTCACCAAACTTTCAAATTTCAAATAAGAACTTCTCTTTATAGTAAACATCAACTCGTAATCATCTCCTCCTCTTAACACATTCTCCTCCGCACCCCTTGCGTTTTGAATTGTCATATGCTCCTTTGATTTAGGTATATCCTCCCAAACAATTCTTGCGCCTAATCTTTTCCTTCTTGAACCAACAAGTCTATGAAGATCGATGAGGAGGCCATCAGTTATATCAATCATGGAAGACACATAATTAAGTTGTCCTAGAAATTTTCCCAGTTTAATTTTCGGATTAGGGTGTTTATATTTCTCCACTAATCTCCTTTGTTCAATGGTCTGGATTCTCTTTTTACGTTTATTTAAAATTTTTAATCCAAGTGAAGCATCTCCAATATTGCCTGAAACATATAGAAAGTCTCCATTGGTACACTTTCCTCGTTCTTTATATTTGTGATTTTTTAACTCTCCTATAACAACTACATCAATAATTAAAGAATTTGATTTAGA
>CAJXCX010000042.1:0-6948 GCA_913051685.1 uncultured Spirochaetales bacterium | reverse complement strand
ATCTTAGATTCATCACTGGGTATTTTCCCGGATTCTATTAATTTTTTTGCGCATGCCAAGGTAACGCCACCTGCTGTCTCAGTAAAAAATCCTTCAGTTTCAGCAAGAAGAACCATCGCCTCAACAATTTCTTCATCGGTTGCATCTTCTGCATAAGAATCGATGGAATTGAGTAAGCTAATTGCATTAAGCCCGTCAGCAGGATTACCTATCGCTAAAGATTTTGCTATGGTGTTTGGCTTTACTGGCTTAAAAGTCTCCCAGCTGTTTTTTACCGCAGTAGAAATAGGCGAACATCCCGTAGCTTGTGCTCCATATATTTTAGTTCCATTGGGTTTTGCAAATCCTAAATCCTCAAACTCTTTGATTGATTTGTAAATTTTAGTTAAAAGTGAGCCACTGGCCATGCATACCACTACATGCTTAGGGGCTCTCCACCCTAGCTGCTCTACAATTTCATACCCTACAGTTTTTGAACCTTCCGAATAATATGTTCTTAGATTGATATTAACGAACCCCCACTTCTTTTTTCCCAATACTTCTGTACATAATCTATTGACTTCATCATAATTGCCTTTAACCGCTACAACATTCGATCCATATACACTGGTCCCAATTATTTTTGATTCTTCCAAATCGGAAGGAATAAAAATAAAACTCTCTAGTCCCGCGGATGCGGCCTGAGCTGATACTGAATTGGCCAAATTGCCAGTCGAAGCACATCCTACGGTTTTAAAACCAAGCTCCTTTGCTTTTGAAAGAGCCACCGCTACTACTCTGTCTTTGAACGATAAAGACGGGTAATTAACCCCATCATTTTTAATATAAAGCTCTTTGACCCCTAATGCTTTAGCGAGATTGTCTGCTTTAAAAAAAGGAGTACACCCTACGTTAAGACCCACAGAAGGAGGACCATCCAAGGGTAGGAGCTCTTTATATCTCCACATATTCTTTGCTCTCGATTCAATCTTATCAATTGACAAATCGTGCTTAATCTTTTCATAGTCATATTTAATCTCTAAAGGTCCAAAACAAAAATCGCAGACATAAAAATCCTTTTTCTCGAATTCACGATCACAATCCTTGGAAGCACAACTTAAATTGATGGTGTAGTTCTCCGCCATATCAAACTCCGTACAAAAAATCTGTAACTCGAAGAGGAAAGGCAACGAGAGCTGCCCTTTCTCCGTTTAGCAATTATTTAAGGTCGCTGCAATTAGAGTTAAATGACGACTATCCTAGTATAATGTTAAAAATTAAAAAAAACAATAATCCTTGATTGTTAAGTGTGTATAATAAGGAAATGTATGAAAAGATTCAAGGTAGTTCTTGCATTGTTTACAGGTTTTTAGTTCAGGATAGCGATAGAAATATCAACTATGTCTTAGTTTCGCCCTCTTCAAATAAATGTATTATTGTTGATCCATTAGGTAAAGATGTTATCGAAAAAATACTCAAAGATTGCAATTTGGAACCATTGTATATTGTTAATACCCATGCTCATCCAGATCATATTAAATATAACGCCTACTTTCTTGAAAAATATAAGTGTAAACTATTAGCACATAGTTTTTGTAAGGATTTAATTGAATTCGAATTTGATAATATATTTGAGAACGATTTAATAGAAGCAGACGATCTTAAAATAAAAGTGCTTTATACTCCCGGCCATTGCCCTGAGCACATATCGCTAATGGTGGATAATTTTCTTCTATGTGGCGACACAGTTTTTAATTGTGGCGTTGGCAATACAAAATTTCGTGGCAATGTGGAGATGCTATATAAAACTATATTTCATAAAATAAAGAATTTGCCTGAGAATCTCTTGGTGTTTCCTGGCCATGACTATCTATATAACAATATCCTTTTCTTAGAATCGCTATATGAAGATTCGACTAAAATTGATATGGAATTAATTCAATTGAAAGAAAATTTCAACGAACACGACTTATCTCCTATAAGAGATTTAACATTTGAAAAAAAACACAACCCTTTTTTTAGAATTGACCAATATTCTTTTCTAGATTTGATAAAAAATAAAAATCTTTTTGAAAATGAAGAAATCCAGTTTAGATTCAAATTGTTGAGACGGTTTCGCGATGAGTGGTAATCAAAATAGAAGTAAAGTTTTTAATTTTTTAGATGATGAATGCTCCAAGAGGATTTTGCTTATGGATGGTGCGATGGGCACTATGATTCAGAAATACAATCTTCAAGAGCAAGACTACAAAGGGGATGTATTTAAAAGCCATCACGTTGATTTAAAAGGGAATAATGATATTTTGAATATCACAAAAAGTGATATTATCAAAGAGATACACAAGCAGTATATATTAGCGGGTGCTGATATAATCGAAACTAACACCTTCAATGCTACGGCAATCGCTCAATCCGATTATCAACTTGAGGATCAAGTAAAAAATATAAATATTAAAGGCGTACAAGTGGCCAAGGAGGCCATTTCGGAGTCTGTAGATGCATTACAGGGTAAAAGAATTTTAATAGCTGGCGCTCTTGGTCCGACCAACAAGACTGCTTCAATATCTCCCGATGTTGAAGATCCAGGAAAAAGGAATGTTACTTTTGACGAATTGGTGCAAGTATACTACGAGCAATCGAAATATTTATACGAAGGTGGCGTAGATGTGTTTCTGCCTGAAACAACATTTGATACACTTAATTTGAAAGCAGCAATCTTTGCCTTGAAACAACTTTTTAAGGAAATTGGATTTGTGCTACCTGTTTTTGTTTCGGTTACTTTTTCAGATAAATCTGGAAGGACTCTATCGGGTCAAACGATAAATGCTTTCTGGGAATCTATAAGGCATGCTAATCCTTACGCTGTAGGTATGAATTGTGGTTTTGGTGCCGCATCTCTGTTTGATTACATTGGAACTCTTTCGAAAATTGCTGACACAAAAATTTTCTGTTATCCAAATGCCGGATTACCAAATCCTTTATCTGACACTGGGTACGACGAGACACCTGATATGACATCAAAAGATATTGCCAGATTTGTAGATTCCAACCTGTTAAATTTTGTTGGAGGATGTTGCGGTACAACTCCAGCTCATATTGATGCAATAAGAAATGTTATTCACAATGCCAAACCTAGAGAAGAGCAATTAAAGAAGCATTCCTCTTCCTATAGTGGACTAGAGCATTTAGTTAAAGATGAAACTAATTCATTTCTGATTGTAGGGGAAAGGACAAATGTTACTGGGTCTAGAAGGTTTGCTAGGCTAATCAAAGAGAATAATTACGAAGAAGCTTTAGAGGTTGCTAAGCAACAAGTCGAGAATGGGGCACATATAATAGACGTCAATCTAGACGAAGGGCTATTAAATAGCGAAGAGTGTATGACGCATTACTTGAATTTAATTGCATCCGACCCCGATATATCCAAAGTTCCTATAATGATTGATAGTTCTAAATGGTCAGTCTTAGAAGCGGGACTCAAATGTATTCAAGGAAGAGGAATTGTCAATTCGATTAGCCTAAAAGAGGGAGAAGATATCTTCGTAGATCAAGCGGAACGAGTTCTTAACTATGGGGCATCTGTTGTTGTTATGGCATTTGATGAGAACGGGCAGGCTACCGAAGTTGACGATAGGGTGGAAATTTGCAAGAGAGCCTACGACATTCTGACTAAAAAAGTAGGTTTTAACCCATCGGATATAATATTTGATTCTAATGTTCTAACGATTGCAACCGGAATCGACGAACATAGAAGATACGCTGTTAATTTCTTGGAAGCGATTAAAAAGATTAAGAATGCATGCCCTGGCTCATTAACTAGTGGTGGAATCAGTAATTTATCTTTTGCGCTTAGGGGAAACGATAAAATAAGAGAGGCAATGCATTCGTCTTTCTTGTATCATGCGATAAACAATGGTCTTGATATGGGCATTGTTAATGCGGGAATGCTGGAGATTTACGAAGAAATTGACAAGAATCTACTCCAAAAAGTAGAAGATGTGATATTTGATAAAGCCGATAATGCTACAGATAAACTTGTAGATTTTGCAAATGAAATTGTCTCCACAAGAACGACGAAAAAGAATGAAGATTCGTGGATGAATATGAATCTTAAAGAAAGAATTTCTCATCAAATCGTTAAAGGTATCGCAACAAATATCGAAAACGATGCCGAAGAGGCCCGTAAGCAATATCCTTCTCCTTTGGCAATTATCGAGGGACCTCTAATGGATGGTATGAAAATAGTTGGAAAACTTTTTGGAGAGGGAAAAATGTTCCTTCCTCAAGTTGTAAAAAGTGCTAGAGTCATGAAAAAAGCAGTAAACTACCTTGAGCCTTTTATGGAGAAGGGTAAAACCACTACTTCATCCGCTGGAAAGATTCTTATTGCAACTGTCAAGGGCGATGTGCACGATATCGGAAAAAATATTGTTTCTGTTGTTGCAAGATGTAATGGCTACGAAGTCCTAGATTTAGGAGTGATGGTGCCATGTAGTGAAATTATTGAAAAAGCCAAAGAATTTAATCCTGACATTATAGGAATGAGTGGTTTAATAACACCTTCGTTGGATGAAATGACAAATAACGTGCTTGAACTTGAAAAGAACAAGATTGATAAGCCCGTCTTGATAGGAGGGGCAACGACGAGTAGAGCTCATACGGCAATCAGAATTGCACCAAAGTATAAGAGAGATGTCGTGGTTCATGTTCCCGATGCATCACTCGTTGTCGGTGTATGCGCAAATTTGTTAAACATAAAAGAAAGCAAAAAATATAAAACATCTATCATGAAAGAGCAAAAGGATTATGCAGAAAAATATAAACAAAATAAGAACATAGATTTTCTTTCACTTGACGATGCACGGAAGCAAAGATTCAAACCTGACTTTTCTCTAATTAAAAACCAGATAGATAATTTTAATCTAAAAATATGGAATTTTGATACCAAAGAAATCGTTGATTATATTGATTGGTCACCTTTTTTCTGGGTCTGGAATCTTAAGGGCACATATCCCAGGATTTTTAAAAATAAAAAATATGGCAACCAAGCCAAAGATTTATTTGATGATGCGCAGGGCATTTTACAAACGATGCTCTCAAGAAATATTCTAAAACCAAAAGGTATTTCGCAGATATGGAATGCAGTAAGTTCGAATGAAGATATTAAAATATACGATAGAGACTTTAAAACTAAGCTAGAAACCTTATATTTTCTCAGGCAACAGGTAAGGAAGGAGACAAGTGAAGAAACTTATTTTTCATTAGCTGATTTTATATCTAATAGTGAATCTGACAAAGATATATTGGGAGCTTTTGTTGTTACTTCAGGTCATGAAGTAGATAAGTATGCAGCAACATTTGAAGACAAAGGAGATGAATACACATCAATAATTGTAAAAGCGTTAGGCGACAGAATTGTTGAAGCTTGTGCTGAGTACCTACACAAACAAATCAGGATTGAGAATGGGGAGGATGAGAGCTTCTCTCTGCAGCAGTTGATAAAGGAGAAATATCAAGGGAGCCGTCCAGCGCATGGTTATCCGTCATGTCCTGACCATTCTGAAAAGAATAAAATATGGAACCTTCTTGAGGTTGAAAGCAATATAGGTGTATCTCTTACAGAAAATTTTGCACTTAATCCTGCTCCATCAATATGCGGTCTCTATTTTTTTCATCCTCAATCTAAATATTTTAATTTAGGTAAGATTAATAGAAATCAATTTAATGTGTACTGTAACAAAAAAGAATATACTAAAGATAAATTAGAAAGCATTTTGCAAAATCATCTTGTAGATTAATGGGCAGATACAATACAGTTTCTTTAGACGCAGCGGACACCTTGTTCTTTGTAAAGGAAGGGCTAGGCAATGCTTATTGTAAAATTCTCAAAAAATATTCTTCGTCTCATAATCCAAATGATATTCAGAAATATTTTAAAAAACATTTTTCTAAAAGAGAAGGGCTACATTTTGATTCTCTAAAAGGCAATGCCTTGTTTATGGCCGAGAAACAATGGTGGTACGACTTAGTAAAGGATGTTTTTTTAGAATTAGAAATGTTTGACGATTTTGATGAGTATTTTGGTGAACTTTACGAGTATTTCTCTCTAGATGCTTGGGAAGTTTATCCTGACACAATCCCCACACTGAGAAAATTAAAAGATATGAATTTTAAAATCGCGATAACATCGAATTTTGACTCTAGAATATACAAAGTATGTGATTACTTTGAAATCTCTAAATATGTAGATTCTTTTACGATTTCATCTGAAGCAGGATGCTCAAAACCTGACAAGGAATTATTTTACAAATCATTACAGAAGGTGAAATCTGTCCCTTCGGAATCTTTACATGTTGGCGATAGCTACGAACTTGATTATCTTCCTAGCAGTGAAATAGGAATGCGCTCCTTATTGATCAGTCGAGATAAAATTGAAAAATATGATTCTAACATCAATACTATAGCAACACTTGAGTCTATATTGGAGATTGCAAATGAACGTTAATCCAAATTTGTTGGCACTACTTGTTGCTGCAATATGGGGAATAGCCCCAATATTTGAAAAGCTAAGTTTGCAATCTTTGTCGCCAATTTATGTTCTTTTTGTTAGATTTATCCTTGTGACATCTTTATTTATCCCCATATTTATATCATCTAATGAAGCATTGAATCTTGATCAACTGACTCTTAAGAATCTAATGTTAATTTTAATACCAGGAGTTTTGGCTATTATAGGAATATATCTATACTTTACTGCCCTCTCTGGTTCCTCGGCTTCTAAGATTGTTCCATTGACAGCAATTTACCCCTTGTTCACATGTTTTTATGCTTATGTTTTTTTAAAAGAAGATTTTACTACTGAGAAAATCATAGGGACTATTTTGATTGTTGCAGGGGTATTTGTACTTAATTATAAAGATTACTTGCAAAATTAATTTCAAAAATATTTTTTTATTTGAGTCAAATTGA
>CAJXCX010000041.1:0-6969 GCA_913051685.1 uncultured Spirochaetales bacterium | reverse complement strand
CCTCGTTTGTTCATATATATCAAAATTGCTACATATACAACAACGGGGTGTTTGGCGGATTTACAGATAGAAAAATACGCGACGACAACAATATCAAAATTGAACACGGCAAGCCTCTTGTTTTTGGAAAGACTCTCAACAAGGGTCTTGTTATGGGATATGGCAAATTTGAGATAGTTGAATTTGAGGCTGGAAGCGTTCCGGATAATGTTGTGGTTTACGACGAAACTAATTCTTTGTTAATTAGAATGATATCTGACATGAGATTCCCAGAGTACCCTGTCCCTATGGGGATAATAAAAAGGGTGTCAAAACCGAGCTTTGAGGAGTCAATTAGTTCGCAAATTGAATCCGCAAAATCAAAATTTCCACCTAATTTAGAAAAACTAATTTCTTCAGGGGAAACCTGGGAAGTTAAATAGTCTTCTTATGGACAATGCTTTAAAACAAAGTGTTGACATCCTTTTAAATGTTGCAATAGCAGAAGATAAATCCGCACAAGATGCGACCAGCAAGCTTCTCCTCGGTTCAGAGAAAATTAGTACCGGAATATACTTTAAAGAACCCGGAATACTTTGTGGAACCAAAATAATTAGTTATTTAGCAAAACAAATAGATGCTCAAATAAAAATTAGATGGAACTACAAAGAGGGGGCAAGAATAAAAAAGGGGTCTTTGGTCGCAAAGATTTTAGGTCCCGCAAATTTGGTTCTTTCCCATGAACGAATTGTGCTCAATTTTCTTCAAAAACTTAGCGGCATCGCTACTTTGACAAATAAGTATGTCGCTGAATTAAAAAAAACTAAGATAAAAATCTTGGACACAAGAAAGACTACCCCCGGCTGGAGGTATCTTGAGAAATACGCGGTCCAAATCGGAGGGGGGCAAAATCACAGGATGGATTTGTCAGAATCGATTCTAGTAAAAGACAATCATATAAGAGTCCACGGGGGCATCAAGAAAACTTTAGAAAAAATAGCCCAAAGAAGCGGTAGAAAAAAAATATCAGTAGAGGTGGAAAATCTAGGCCAAGTTAAGGATGTAGTTCAATTCAAAATAGACCAAATCATGCTGGACAACTTTAGCAAGAAAGAAACTCTTAGCGCTATAAAAATAATCAGAAACTCTAATAAGGCGAGAATTGAACTCTCCGGAGGTTTTACCCTTAAAAAGATTAAATCTATTCGTAATCTCGACGTTGATTATGTTTCCATAGGTAGAATTACACATTCCGCTCCATTTTTAGATATCTCAATGGGTGTGTTAAGATAAACCTATGAGTTTGTCCGCGGCAAGCGAAATATCAGAGCTAAAAAAGGCCAAAAATGCAATAATCCTGGCTCATAACTACCAAGTGCCCGAAGTTCAAGATATAGCCGACTTTGTAGGCGACTCATTAGGATTGTCGAAAATGGCTTCAGAAGTCAACGCAGAAATAATAGTTTTTTGTGGAGTTCATTTTATGGCAGAAACGGCTTCAATTCTCTGTCCGGAAAAAAAAATTTTACTACCAGATTTAGAGGCAGGGTGTTCGCTTGCTGAATCAATCAATATAAAACAGCTTAGAGACTGGAAAAGTAAAAATCCAAACGCAATAGTCGTCTCATATATAAATACTTCGGCCGACATTAAAGCTGAGAGTGATTATTGTTGCACGTCTTCAAATGCTTTAAAAATTATAGAATCTATAAATGAGGATAAAGAGGTTTTGTTCTTGCCTGACATGTTTTTAGGGAGTTATATACAGAAGAAAACCAGTAGAAAAATCCATATATGGCCCGGGGAATGTCATGTGCATGCCGCAATGACCTATGAAGAAATACGAGCTTTACGTGACGAGTTTCCAGAATCGGAAGTCTTAATCCATCCTGAATGCGCTTGTGGATCTCAGGCAATGTATTACTCCGAAAAAAACAAGGACGAGGGTGTCCATTTTTTGTCTACTGAGGCAATGGTCACAAAAGCCAAGAGTTCTAGTAGTAAAAATCTAATTGTCGCTACAGAATCAGGAGTGATTCATAGAATGAAAAAATTTGCTCCCGAGAAAAATTTTATCCCTATAAGCAGAGGTGCTACATGCAAGCACATGAAAGTAATCACTGTTGAAAAGATTTTAGAGACTCTTCGGAACGAACTACCGGAAGTCCGAGTTCCTATAGAAATTGCCTCAAAGGCGAAATTAGCAATAGACAGAATGGTGAGTACGTCATAATGGCGGTGGGAGGAATTGAACCTCCGACATACGCCTTATGAGAGCGCCGCTCTACCCCTGAGCTACACCGCCAATGGACTTTCAGTTTATCATGCAGGAAAAGACTTTCAAGGATGGTAGTCTATTAAAATTATGGGTTCGGCGAAGTCGCAAAAAATATTTGATGAACGAAGATCTCTTGTCTTTATAATCTTATCGTCAATTTTTATTGCTTCAATGACGATGCTAAATGTGTTGGGAACTTCGAGATTTGTGGATTTGAGCTGTGTTTTTTTTGGGGTTGAGATTCCAATAATCGTCGCAATTGGCATTCTACCGTATCCAATAACATTTTTATGCACAGATTTTATATCTGAGTTATACGGGCCAGAAAAAGCATCACGAGTTGTTTGGTCTGGATTGATTGTCAATATCTGGCTTGCTTTTGTTGTTTGGATTGGAGGGATTTTACCCGAGTTCACATCAAGTAGTTCAAGCGAAGCATCAAATGACGCTTTTATGACAATAAGGGAGTTGTCATTGGGTACCATATTTGCATCAATGGTTGCGTATTTGCTTGCTCAACACTCTGATGTCCGTATCTTTCACTTCTTTAAAAACTTAACCAAAGGTAAGTATTTGTGGATAAGAAACAATGCGTCTACAATGATAAGTCAACTAGTTGATACGGTTTCTGTTATACTCATAGTCCATTTTCTGACTCATTCTATTCCTTTGCCAGAAGCGAGAAGTGAGGCTGAAGGGCTGTTTTTTTTAATTTTATATGCATATATATTTAAGTTTATCTTCGCGCTTCTCGACACTCCATTTTTTTATATTGGCGTAAAATACCTAAGGTCTTACCTGGGAGCACAAGACGATTCTCGTTGACAAATAACACCATCGGTTGATTAGAAAAGTAATTGTTATAAGATTTATATATGGCTAACGATATCAAATCATTACCTCAAAACAAAGAGGCAGAGCAGGCAGTCCTCGGCTCAATACTATTGGATGAACACGCTATAAATTTAGCCCTTGAGGAAATCACGATAGATGATTTCTACGATGCTAACCACAGAAAGATATTTTCGGCAATGCTTGATTTAGACGACGAGAAGGTCCCGATAGATGTTTTAACTTTATATGAAAAACTAAAGCAGAAGAAGTCCCTACTTCAAGATGTTGGTGGCAGTTCGTACCTAACTCAACTTGTTGAAGTCGTTCCTAGCGCCTCTAACATAAGTTATTATGCAAAATCTGTAAAAGAAAAATCGATTTTGCGGGGCATGATTAAAACTGCATCGGAGATTATTAGAGAGAGCCAGATGAGCGAAATTGTTGTTGAAGAATTCGTAGATGAAGCAGAGAAAAAGCTATTTGATATCACTCAAAATAAACAAAGGCAAGGATTTTCTTCTTCTAGGGAGCTAGCTATAACAACTATCGAGATTATCGAAGGGTTAGTTAAGAGGAAAGAGGCAATAACAGGTATAGCTAGCGGCTTCAAGAAGCTGGATCAAAAGACCGCAGGATTTCAAGCCTCTGATTTGATAATACTGGCCGCCAGGCCTGGTATGGGAAAAACGGCTTTTGCGTTAAACATACTCATACATTCTGGGCTAACACACGACATGAGTATCGGCTTTTTTTCATTAGAGATGACCAAAGAACAATTAATGATGAGAATGCTATCCGCAAAATCAAAAATAGATTTTGGAAACATTAGGAGGGGATATTTGTCTGAGACAGAGTTTAAGAAAGTAGTTGACGCCGCGGAAGATTTGCAAAAAGCAAATATTTATATAGACGACACCCCAGCAATTACCGCTCTTGAGTTAAGAGCTAGAACAAGAAGGCTTAAAAGTGACAAAGATATTGATCTTTTGGTTGTTGACTATTTACAACTTATGAGGGGGGCCGCTAAATCAGAAAGCAGGGAAAGAGAAATAGCGGAAATTTCATCTTCATTAAAAGCACTGGCCAAGGAGCTCAAGATTCCTATTATAGCCATCTCCCAACTGAGTAGGCAAACTGAAGCAAGATCGGACAGAAAACCTCAGCTTTCCGATTTGCGTGAGAGCGGTGCCCTCGAACAGGATGCCGATGTGGTTTTATTTATTCATAGAGCAGATGCGTACACAAGAAACGTTGAAGAAAGAGATGGTATTGCCGAAGTCATAATTGGGAAGCAAAGAAATGGCCCCACGGGAACAGTATCTCTCGCATTTCTCGACAGTCAGGGTATTCCTAGTTTTGAGAACCTAGCAGATGGATACTTCGACGATACTAATTCCCAATAGTCTTTATTTAAGTCTTATAGAAACTGGACAATGGTCTGAGCCAAGCACTTCGTTGTGTATGTCGGCCGTCTTAATTTTTGAAATATCAGAGACCCAAAAATAATCTATCCTCCATCCAACATTGTTTTGACGCGCATTTCTCATATAAGTCCACCAAGAGTACTTAACCTCGTTGGGGTAAAAATGCCGAAAAGTATCCATAAAACCTTTTTTCTGAAACCGATCTAGCCAGTCTCTCTCAATTCGTAGAAAGCCCGAAGTGTTTTGGTTCGCTTTTGGGTGTTTTAAATCAATTTCATTATGGGCTATATTGTAGTCGCCGCAGACAATTATGTTCTTCTTTCTTCGTTTAAGTTTTGAGGTAAAATTGTAAACCGCCTCGTGAAATCGCAATTTGTAATCCAGCCTCTCGTCACTCATTTGCCCATTAGGAAAATAAAGATTCAAAAGCACAAAATCTTTATAGTGAAAAATCAAATTCCTTCCTTCTATATCAAATTCTTTTTCCGCATCTAGGCTTATGCCAAAGGAAACTGGTTTGATTTTTGAATAAATAGCAACTCCAGAGTAGCCCTTTTTGGTTTTGGCCGAGTTAAAGCACGAAGAGTAGCCTGGTATGTTAGTTAGGTCCTCGGAAAGCTGGGACTCTTCTGCTTTGATTTCTTGTAGACACAGGATATCGGGGTTGAATTTTTTAACAAACTTGAGAAAGCCTTTGTTCCTAACAGCCCTAATTCCGTTTACGTTCCAGGAGAATATTCTCATAATTTTATTGTATCAAATCTCTATGTGACTAGTTTATAATAACCTCAGTTTTAGATTTATGAATTTTATTATCATCTCCTTTAAAAATTTCAAAGAGGCGAAGTCTCGTATGAGAAAAGATTTGTCTGATACGGTTACACTAAACATCGTACGCTGTATGCTCGAAGATGTTTTATGGCAAGTAAAAAGATCGAAAATTTCAGATAAAAATTTTATCGTGACAAAAGACGAAGAAGCAATAGAAGTGGCGAACAAGATTGGGATTGAGGTTCTCCTTGAAACAAACCAGGTAAATGAGAGCGTCTCTGTGGACTGGGCATCCAAACATCTCATCTCATTAGGCGCCGAAAAAATACTAAGAGTTCCAGCCGATATACCGCTTGTTAAATCTGAAGATATCGATGAGATTTTTAATTACGCGCTTATGAATAAATCATGTGTCATTGTGCCTTCAGAAAGTGGCACAGGAACAAATGCTCTATTAAGGGGTCCGCCAGATGTGATACCTTCATTCTTTGGGCCTGGAAGTTTAAAAAAACACGTTCAAGCTTTTGAGGAAAAAGGTGTGAAATATTTAGTTGTTGAAAACCCAAACATCGCCCTAGACGTAGACCGCCTGGAAGACTTAGCGCCTTTAGTTAGATTCCCTAAGACAAAAAACCTAACCACAGAATATTTATTAAATAGTGTTTTCAAGAACCGCTAAAATATCAGTTTCTTCAAGTATTAAAAGGTCTTGGCCATCAATGGAGATTTCCCCTCCTCCATACTTGCTAAAAAGAACTTTGTCTCCTTTTTTAACAGTTAAAGGGGTCAGCTTTCCTTTTTCGTCCACCCTTCCTTTTCCAACTGCAATAACCGTTCCTTCTAAGGGCTTTTCTTGGGAAGCATCGGGTATTATGATTCCTCCCTCCGTTGTCTCCAGCGCCTCCATCCTTTCCACTAAAACTTTATCCCCTAAGGGTCTAATTGATTTTGCCATGTCTTTCTCCTAAAAATTTAATTTCATTATAAGCTAATCATTGTTGCCAAAGTTTCAAGCTATCAAACAAATTTGATAGAAAACTCGTGTTTGTGTTTAATGTTCATATTGACAATTAAGGGCGTTATGGCCTCAATCATGCCAGAAAGCTCCAGTGGCCCGGCGTCTATGGCTTTTAATTTTGGCATATCTTCTGTGAGTTCGGCCACACATTTCTTTGCATCTTCATCGTCTCCACAAATTACCACATGGTAATCTAGCTCTTTTTCAAAATTTGCCAGCCCTTTTGCAGGAATGTTGTGATAGGCACTTACTATCTTAACAGTATCAGGTAAAACCCCCTTGATTTCCGCTGCCGAAGATCCTGATTCTGGTTGTTGAAAAAGGAAGCTTTTGGTCTCTTCGTTTCTCACCATCGGAACAACAGGAGTTATAACAATTTGATTTGTAAACGAACCCCTTATTCCTTCGAGTGTTGATTTCGCATATTCGTGGGGGAGACAAACAACAACAACCTCTGTTTGTTTTGCCGCTTCTTCGTTCGTAAGCCCAGTAATGCTCGCATCAACCCCCACCGATTTAGCCTTTTCCAGCATTTCGTTGGTTATTCCTTCCGCTTTTTCCTGCTTTCGAGACCCTATAAAAATTTCATGTCCTGCCTTCGCCCATCTTATAACTAATCCTTCCGCGAAAGCACCTGTACCACCTAATAAGCTTATCTTCATCTT
>CAJXCX010000040.1:0-6992 GCA_913051685.1 uncultured Spirochaetales bacterium | reverse complement strand
AGTCTTGAAGTGCGCCCGTAGAAGTTTCCGCATGAACGACTGATACAGCCTTCAAATTCTTTATAGATTTAATTTTTTCAATAACTTCCCCTTGATTAAAGGTCTCTCCCCAGTTCACACTCATTTCGATTACAGAGGCTCCATATCTAGAAGCAACATCGGACATTCTTTCTCCAAAAACGCCATTTTTCAGAACCAGAATCTTATCTTCTTTTTCTAGTACGTTTGCCATAGCCATCTCCATACCGGCACTGCCCGTACCAGAAACGGCAAAAGTAATCTTATTCTTTGTTTGAAATACCTCCCTAAGTAAATCCGAAATATTATCTAGTATGTTAAAAAAATCTGGGTCTAAATGGCTAATGGTTTGTTCGGAAAGTGCCCTTCTAACTCTTTCATCTATATTAGTTGGACCGGGACCTAATAAAATCTTTGATTTTACCTCTAAGAAATCTTTTAGTTGCTCTATGTCCTTCTCTTGCATGAAATAATTATAATTAATTCTAGTTCAATTTTAATCAATTAAAAAATCCAATACTTCTTTATCCACAATATTTGGATTCTCTTTCCAAAATCCATGTCCACCAGGAAATCCTATTACCTGACTGTTTCTTACAAACCTAGCTATTTCGATTGATTTTTTTGGCGAGACAATCAAATCATTTTTTCCATAAACAATAAGAGTTTTCGCTCTAATTCGTTTCAGATAATCAATATTATCTAACGATTCAATAGCCCTACATTGGCTTAGGTATCCCTTTATATCACTTTCTTTATCTTCAATTGTGCTATTTTTATAAGTAGAAAAATTTCTATCGACATAATCTCTTGAATAACCCAACAGTAAAGCATTAAACCATATCTCCTTTAATCCAACATTCTTCGCAATTTTTTTAGATACGGATATTATCTCTTTTCCCACTTTGTCTCGTGAAGCGCATGTACATGCAAGAACTAATTTGTTGATATTTTTGGGATATTTCGAAGCAAGAACTTGGGCTATCATGCCACCCATTGATTTGCCCACAACGTGGGTGCGTGAGATATTTAATCTCCGAATTATTTCAAGGCAATTATCAGCAAAGATCTCCATTGAATAATCAATTTTCGGCTTAGAGCTTTTACCGCTCCCTAAATTATCAAAAGCCAATACAGAAAAAGAATCTTTGTAGTAATTAACTTGGTGTTCCCAGCTTGATATGGTGCTACCTAGTCCGCCGATAAAAAAAATAAAAGGCTTATTTTGCTTCCTTTTTATTAAATAATTAATTTTTCCAAGCTTCGTTTCTAAATACGGAATTACAAACTCCTTAAGTAGCTATCAAGAATGAGGCATGCTGAAAGCAAATCCTGATAGTTTTTTCTTTTTTTTCTAGACATATTCATTTTCTTTATCAATATGTTATCAGCTTCCTTTGAACTAAAATTTTCGTTCCAGTATTCAATCTTTGTTGTGGTATTTCGTTGTAAATCATGATAGAAATTTTCGATATCATCCTGGATTTTTAATCGTCCGTCGTCTTTAAATGGCATTCCTACTAAAACAAGTTCCGCATTTCTTTCTTTGATAATTTCAACTATCTCTTTTATATGGCTTTTATCAGGTTTGTTCATCACAAGTTTTACGGGATGGCTAGAGATTCTCAAGTCATCACATCCGGCCACGCCTATTCTTTTTAATCCAAAATCAATTGCTACAATACTCATGTTGAATACATCCTATATTATATAGCAATGTCGGACGATTTATATTCTTTTAAAATGAATATTTTTTCATTTTGTTGGATTGTAATTCTTAGATAAATTTTTTAGTCTAAACGCATGAAAAATCTCAAATAGAGTTATCTAGTCGATAGTTTATGATAAAATAACCTAAGATTTATTTTTAGATGAGTATTGTTACAAGATTTGCTCCCAGTCCAACAGGCTCTCTCCATTTAGGAGGAGTTAGGACAGCTATATTTAATTTCCTTTTTGCAAGAAAAAATTCAGGGAAGTTGATACTAAGGATTGAGGATACAGACCAAGAAAGGTCTACCGTCGATTCGTTAGATGAAATAATCTCGTCCCTAAAGTGGTTGGGTGTTAGTTGGGACGAAGGTCCATATTTTCAATCAAAGAGATTGGATACGTATAAAAAATATGCGGAAACCTTATTGGATAAAAGTTTAGCTTATAAATGCTTTATGACAAACGAAGAAATTAAACAGCTCAAAGAAGAAGCTTCAAAAGAAAATAAGATATATCGGTATCCAAAAACATGGAGAAACAGGAGTGACCATCCAGACAATGCCGATTTCGTAATACGGTTTAAGACTCCAGAATCGAAAGAGATAAAATTCTCCGATTCGCTAAGGGGGCAAATCAGTATAGATTCAAGCAATATAGATGATTTTATTATTTTAAAAAGTGACGGCTTTCCAACATATAATTTTGCCTCAGCTGTAGATGATGCAGAAATGGGAATTACGAACGTAATCAGGGGAGAGGATCATCTTTCGAACACTCCGAAACAAGTTCTTATCTTTAATGCAATTAATAAGAAAATTCCTACTTATACACATGTATCCATGATACTAGGTAAAGATAAAGCCAAATTAAGCAAAAGGCATGGCGCTGAGTCGATAAAAAACTTCAAGGAATCAGGATATATAGCGATTGGAATTATAAATTATTTAGCCCGTCTTGGTTGGTCACATGGGGATCAAGAAATTTTTAGCTTAAATGAAATGATTAATTTGTTCTCTCTGGACAATCTCAGTAAATCACCTGCTATATTTGATACCGAAAAACTCGATTGGGTAAATGCGTCGCATATCAAGCGCTCGGATAATAATAACTTGAAAAAACTATTAGAACTTGAACTTTATAAAGAAATTAATGTTGATTTGGCAATTGAACTCACAAAGGCGAAGTCAAAAAATCTAAATCTATTAAAAGCATCTCTTGGATTTTGCGAAAACGAATACGTAGATATTAGTGAGGAATTAAAGTCTGAAGCCCGTGAAAACGATGGGGTTGATTTAATTAAGCAATTTTCTAGAGACCTTGATTCCATGGATGAATTTACCGAAAAAGCTATCAGAGAACTTTTTGCTACTTTCTTAGAAAAGAATAATATCAAAATGAAGAATATAGCTTCACCATTAAGAATTGCTTTAACTGGTAGCAAAGTTTCTCCAGGGATATATGAAGTGATACGAATTCTAGGTAAAAATCTAACTCTAAAAAGACTTAGGGCTTTCGTTTCATGAAAAAAAAATCAGACATAATAGCAATTGGCATTGCAGGCTTAATGGGAAGCGGAAAATCCGAGGCTCTTAAATTTTTCAGAAGTCAAAATATACCGACAGTCAATCTTGATTTAGAATCACGAAAACTCATAAAGAGAGGTACGCCTTGCTACAAGAAGATAATAAGGAAATTTGGCACTGGAATATTAAACAAAAACTTAACGATAAATAGAAAAAAATTAAGAGAAATAATCGCCAACAGCAAAACAAAGAGAACGGAGCTTAACAAAATAGTACACCCTGAGTTGCTTGCACAAGTAAAAACAATTTGTAAAACCAATTCGATTCGAGGTAAACGTATCATTGTTTTTGAAGGAGCATTAATCTCAAAAAAAACAAGAATGGGGTTTCTTCTAGATAAAATTATTTTTATCGATGCACCAAAAGAAGTTTTAGTCAAGAGAATTAAGAAACGGGATATGTTAGATGAACAATTTGTAATCAGATTATTAGATATGCAGAAAGATATCGAAAAAAATCGTAATACCGCTGATTTTATTATTGATAACGACAAAACCCTTAACAAACTCAAAATACAATTACGAGTAATACTGGATAAATTATCTCATTAGATTATATTTTAGTTAACACTGGATTTTTATAGTTAATATTTGACAAGTAATTTTAACGGATTATTTGTTTTTGGATTATTACTTCGCGAGGATTTATATGCAAAAGGAACAGACTATGGAACAAAAGATCGAGTTCCTGGAAGAGAAGATACGAAGGGCTGAGGAAGGTGGGGGTCCTGAAAGAATTAACAAGCAACATGAAAGAGGGAAGCTGACTGCTAGAGAGCGAATACATGCTCTTCTAGATAATGACTCTTTTACTGAACAAGGTAAATTTGTTGAACACCAAAACCACAATTTTGGAATGGAAAAAACAAAATTTATGGGGGACGGTGTTGTAACTGGCTATGGCACCATAGATGGACGACAAGTATTTGTCTACTCTCAAGACTTTACAGTTTTCGGAGGAGCCCTCGGACTAGGACACGCAAGAAAGATAACGAAGATTATGGACATGGCAATGCGGGTTGGTTGTCCCGTTATAGGATTATGCGATTCGGGTGGAGCAAGAATTCAAGAAGGTATACGTGGTCTAGCTGGCTACGCAGAAATATTCCTAAGAAATGTACAAGCTTCTGGGGTCATCCCTCAACTATCTGCGATTATGGGCCCATGTGCCGGTGGGGCTGTGTATTCTCCTGCTATGACTGACTTTATCGCAATGGTAAAGAGCACAAGCTATATGTTTATTACAGGCCCTGATGTAATAAAAACTGTAACGCACGAAGAGGTAACATCCGAAGAACTTGGTGGAGCTGTCGTGCATAGTACGCAAAGTGGTGTGGCGCAGTTCGCTACAGAAAATGACGAAGATTGTATAAATCTTCTAAGGGAACTTTTTAGTTTCTTGCCTCTTAATAATATGGAGGATCCACCAGAAATAAAATGCGACGATCCGATTGACAGAAAAGTCGACAAACTTAGAGATATTGTTCCTTCAAACCCAAACAAGCCTTACGATATGAAAGAAGTAATCAAGGCAACCGTGGATAGTGAGTATTTTTTTGAAGTAGCAGAAAATTACGCGCAAAATATCGTGACAGGATTTGCTAGGATGAATGGTAAAACCATTGGGATTGTGGGAAATCAGCCAAATGTTTTAGCTGGAGTTCTTGATATCCAATCTTCCATTAAAGGGGCAAGATTTGTTAGATTTTGTGACTGTTTTAATATACCTCTTCTGACATTCGTTGATGTTCCTGGATTTTTACCTGGGGTCAATCAAGAGCTTAATGGGATCATCCTTCATGGAGCCAAACTCTTATATGCCTATTGTGAAGCAACAGTGCCAAGAGTAACCGTAATAACGAGAAAAGCCTATGGTGGAGCATATGATGTTATGTCTGCCAAGCATATAAGAGGAGATATAAACCTTGCTTTCCCCACAGCAGAAATTGCAGTCATGGGTCCAGATGGTGCAGTTAATATCGTCAATAGAAGAGAAATACAAAATTCTGATGATCCGATTGCTGAGAAAGAAAGGCTAGTAGAGGAATACAAAAGCCTCTTTGCTAACCCTTATAGGGCAGCCAATCTGGGGTTTATCGATGATGTAATCATGCCCGAGGACACGAGGAGTAAAGTGATAAGTTCGTTTGAAATGCTTAATGGAAAGAGGCAAGATAATCCGCCAAAAAAACACGGATTAATCCCTCTATAGGCAAAATCGGGTGCGGTAATGTATAAAAAAGTTCTAATAGCTAACCGTGGTGAAATCGCAGTAAGAATAATAAGAGCCTGCAAAGAACTTGGGATAAAAACCGTTGCGGTTTTCTCGGATGCTGATAAGAATTCTCTCCACGTCAATTTCTCTGACGAAGCTTTTAATATTGGAGGGTCCTTACCTAGTCAAAGCTATTTGGTGATTGATAAAATTATTAAAGTTGCTAAAAAATCTAAATGTGATGCTATTCATCCGGGCTATGGTTTTCTATCCGAGAATACAGCTTTTGCAGAAAGATGTGCGAAAGAAAAAATAGACTTTATCGGTCCTAGTCCTGAATCTATACAACTAATGGGAGATAAAATTACATCTAGGGATATTGCTAAAACTGCCAAGGTTCCATTGGTCCCAGGTACTGATGGTGAAGTAAAAGATGATGAAGCTCTTGCAGTAGCTAAAAAGATTGGATTCCCTCTAATGATCAAAGCTTCCGCGGGTGGTGGTGGAAAAGGGATGAGATTAGTTAAAAAAGAATCAGACTTTGAAAGCTCATTAAGAATGGCTAAAAGTGAGGCAAAATCTGCTTTCAACAATGACGCCATATTTATCGAAAAATTTATCGAAGAACCAAGGCATATTGAAATTCAAATCCTGGGTGACAAGAAAGGAAACGTAATACACTTATTTGAAAGAGAGTGTTCAATTCAAAGAAGACATCAAAAAGTCGTGGAAGAAGCTCCTTCGCCTGGCGTTAGCGAAAAAACAAGAAAGAAGATGGGTGCGATAGCCGTAAAGCTTGCCAAAAAAGTGTCCTATCATGGAGCAGGAACGGTAGAATTTATTATGGATCAGAAAGAAAACTTTTATTTTCTTGAGATGAACACAAGAGTTCAAGTCGAGCATCCAATTACAGAAATGATAACCGGTATAGATATTGTAAAAGAGATGATACGAATATCTTGCGGCCACAAATTAAGCATTAAACAAAAAGATGTATCAATCAGGGGGCACGCTATAGAGTGTAGGATTTGCGCCGAAGATCCTGATAATAATTTCTTACCAACTCCTGGTACCATCAATTATGTTAAAGCACCACAAGGACCAGGGGTACGTATCGACTCCTCTCTCTTTAATGGCTACAAAGTAACGACCTTCTATGACCCAATGCTTGCTAAAATAATTGTTTGGGGTCAAGATAGACATGCCGCAATTCAAAGAATGGGCAGAGCATTATCCGAATATGTTGTCCTCGGAGTGAGAACAAATATTGGTTTTCTGATTAGATTGATGGAGGACAAGGATTTTTTTGCTGGACAACTTGATACAGGCTTCATCGAAAAGCATAAAAAATTACTGCAAGTTCCAAAAAGAAATAAAGAGCTAGCTCTAATTGGCTCGGTAATTATCATGCATACATTTAATGGCATACAGAAAAAAGATAAAGATTCAAACCAGATCGGAAGA
>CAJXCX010000039.1:0-7155 GCA_913051685.1 uncultured Spirochaetales bacterium | reverse complement strand
GACCTACCCTTGCACTTGTAATATTGTAATTAACTTTAGTGACGGGAGAGAAAATGGCATCAATTGGTACCTCTCCAATTGAGTGATCGACGTCCTCGATTGATTCCGTGGGAACATAGCCTCTACCCATTTCAATAGTTATTTCAATATCTAACTTTGCTCCTTCCGAAAGAGTGGCTATATATTGATCCGGATTAACGATTTCTACATTTTCATTAATTTGTATGTCTTTAGCCGTAATTACCCCTTCGCCCGAGACACTTAGGTTGACTCTTTGTTTTTCGTAGGTGTGAAGCTTTAAATTTAATTGTTTTAAATTTAAGATAATCTCCGTTACATCTTCTCTGACCCCAGGTATTGAAGAAAATTCGTGCATTGCGCCATCAACCTTAATCATTGTAATTGCTGGTCCTTGAATCGAAGATAATAGAATCCTTCTTAAGGAGTTCCCAATAGTAATCGCATACCCCTTCTCCAATGGCTCACAAATAAACTTGCTGTAAGTATTGGTCCTCGATTTCTGCTCTGTTTGAATTGCTTTTGGCTTATGCAACCCAATCCAATTTTTCTGAAATTCCATAAAATCTCCTATAATTTTGAATAAAACTCAATAATAAGTTGTTCGTCAACTGGCAATGTAAAATCATCCCTGCTAGGTAGTCTTTTGACGTTTCCACTTAGCTTACCAGGGTCCAATTCCAGCCATTCAGGAACCCCTCTTCTTGCAACAGATTCAACTGAATTTTTGACTCTATCATTCCCTTTGGTTTTTTCTCTAATCGCTACAACATCATCCACTGAAATCACGTAAGAAGGTATGTCTACTTTTTTTCCATTTACCAATATATGTCCATGGTTTACGTATTGCCTAGCCTCGTTTCTCGAGCTTAGGAGTCCTAACCTATATACTACATTATCCAATCTTCTTTCTAAATTTGAGATTAAGTTATCTCCGGTAACACCTTTTTGCTTAGCGGATTTTATAAAATTATTTCTAAATTGTTTCTCTGTCAATCCAAAAATTCTTTTAAGTTTTTGCTTTTCTCTTAACCTAATAGCATATTCCGAATGCTTACGTCTAAAGCTAGACTGCGCTTGTCCAGGTTTGACGTTTAATCTTCTAGCTGCTTTATCGGTAAACGATCTGTCGCCTTTCAAGAAAAGCTCTTGACCTTCCCTTCTTGACAATTTAGTTGTTGGTCCTGTATATCTAGACAAATTACTTCCCCTTTAAACCCTTCTCTTTGCCGGCGGTCTACACCCATTGTGAGGCAACGGTGTAACATCTTTAATGAGATTGACCTTGATTCCGGCATTCTGTATAGACCTAATAGCCGTCTCTCTTCCTGGACCTGGACCCTTAACGAATACTGCTATCGTTTTCATACCAGCCTCTATAGCCTTTTTAGCGGCATCTTCGGCAGCTAACTGGGCAGCAAACGGGGTCCCCTTCCTAGTGCCCTTAAAACCTTTTTTGCCGGCAGCGGCAGCAGATATAACACTTCCTTCTTCATCGGTAATCGTTATAATCGTATTATTAAATGTAGCCTGAATATGAGCATGGCCGGACTCAACGAATTTTTTTACTTTTTTTCCTTTTTTAGCTTTAGCTTTTTTCAATCTAAATGTTCTCCGGTTTATTTAACGGCCTGTTTTTTCTTGGCAACAGCAAGACCCTTTCTTCCTCGTCTTGTTCTAGCGTTTGACTTTGTCCTCTGTCCTCTAAGAGGTAATTTTTTTCTATGCCTAATGCCTCTGTATGAGCCTATATCTTGAAGTCTTTTTATGTTACTTTGAATTTCAACCCTCAGTTCGCCTTCAACCAAATGGCTACCTTCGATAGCTTGTCTAATTTTGGTAACATCGGAATCGGTTAAGTCCTTGGTCTTCAGTGAAGGATTTACCTGGGCAGTCTTTAAGATATTGTTCGATATCTTTTTACCAATACCATAGATATAAGTAAGAGAAATCTCTACTCTTTTGTTCTCTGGTATGTCAACTCCTGCAATTCTAGGCATAAAAACTCCGTTAAAACCTTATATTATATATGACAATTTTACTTCAATCTATATGTTATTCGACCTTTTGTCAAATCGTAAGGAGATACTTCAACCTTAACTTTGTCCCCAGGCAAAATCCTGATGAAGTGGGTTCTCATCTTGCCCGAAACATAAGCTAATATTTGATGTTTGTTCTCTAATTCGACTTTAAACATAGCATTAGGTAACGCTTCTAGGATTTTACCTTCCAATTCTATCCTTTCTTCTTTAGCCATGATTAGTTTGTTAAAATCAACGGGCCATCCGCTGTTATCGCCACCGTATGTTCGAAATGAGCTGATAAGGTACCATCTTTTGTTAAAACAGTCCAATTGTCCCTCGAAAGAGTAACCTCGTAATTTCCCACATTAACCATTGGTTCAATCGCAAAAACCATACCTTCGATTAAATCTATTGAGCTATTTCTCGTATCACTTTCATCAACAAAATTAGGAATTTGAGGTTCCTCGTGTAAGTCTCTGCCTATACCATGACCTACGTATGTTCGAACGACCGAAAAGCCGTTTGATTCTACAAAATTCTGAATCGATTTTGAAATATCAAACAATTTATTACCTGGTTTTGCCTTACTAATCCCTGCGTACAACGAACCCTTGGTAACCTCCAGGAGTCTCCTTGCGTAATCATCGATATCTCCGACAGGAAAAGTAAAGGCAGCATCTGCATAAAATCCATCTTTAAAAACTCCGAAATCGATACTGACAATATCTCCTCCTTCTAAAATTCTGTTTTTTAGTGGGATACCGTGTACGACCTCATCGTTAATTGAGACACATATGGACGCAGGAAATTCTTGATAACCTTTGAAGGCGGGAACGAAGCCCTTCGATAGAGTGTAGTCTTCAGCGATTTTATCCAGTTCTAAAGTTGATATTCCCGGTTGAATTGAATCAATTAAAATTTTTTGTACTTCGGCAATAATAGATCCGCAATTTTTAATTTTATTTATTTCATCTTTATCTTTGATTTTAATACCCATACAACTAAATCGACGTAATTATATTATTAAAAACTTCTTCGATGGAATCATCTCCTTTTATCTCTATTAACAAACCAAATTCACTATAATAGTTTTTAATCGGCAGCGTTTGTTTCTTATAAACTTCCAGTCGATTGGTTATCGTTTCTCTGTTGTCATCGCTTCTCCCCCTCAAGAGTAGTCGGTTTATCAACTCATCATCCTCAACTTCGAGGGAAATTACCTTCTCAACTTTTAGAGAATTTTCTTCTAGCATTTGATCCAATGCTTCGGCTTGCGAAATAGTCCTAGGAAACCCATCAAGGAGAAAACCCTTGTCCGTAGTATTTGAAATTATTTTATTTTTAATCATTCCTATAATCAACTCGTCGGTTACGAGCTCACCAGCATCCATAAACTTCTTTGCCAACAGACCCAATTCAGTCCCATTGTTTACTTCCTCCCGAAGAATATCTCCGGTTGACAAGTGGAGCAAGTTCAATTTTTCTTTTAATAAATCAGCCTGAGTCCCCTTGCCTGCACCAGGAGGGCCAAATAAAATTATTATCATGCGATCACCTCATATTAAATCTTCTTGGTTCTTTTGCTGTTTTCTTGCCCGTTAAGTTGTCGTAATTCGATGAAATTAGAAACGACTCTATTTGTTGAATCGTATCAAGAGTAACTCCGATAACAATCAATAAGGCGGTCCCCCCAAAATAAAAAGGTAAGCTAAAGGGTTTTGCGTTAAGTATTGCGGGAATAACACATACAATAGCCAAATATATCGCAGCAATCACTGTTAGTTTAGACATAATGTTCCGAATGAATGCGGTCGTATTTTTACCAGGTCTAACTCCTGGTATATTTGCCCCATTCTTCTTAAGATTTTCAGACATTTCTTCTGGATTAATTACAATTCCAGTATAAAAAAAAGTAAAGAATATAACTAATATCGCGAAAATTAAATTATAAAAAAACTCACTATTTAGAAAGGTTTGAGCAAACCTATTAACTGATGGTATGTCGACATAATTAAATATTGTCAATGGCAACAGTAAAATCGAAGATGCAAAAATAGGAGGTATAACTCCTGCGGAATTTATCTTTAACGGCAGATGAGATGATTGACCGGCAAAAACTTTCCTACCCTTTGTCCGCTGGGGGTACTGTACGGGAATTCTTCTAAAGGATCTCTCAACAAATACAATTGAATACAGAATTATCAACATGATGATAACAAACAGGACCACGGTTAAAACATTTAACTCTCCAATGCGTACAAAATTAAAAAGTTTTCCCGTAGCCGAAGGGATGCTTGCTATTATCGAAGTAGCAATGATAAGGGACAACCCGTTCCCTATTCCATTATTTGTAATTTGGTCACCAAGCCACATTACAAAGAAAGTTCCCGCTGTTAAGGTAAGAACAGTAATGATAAAAAACGACATTCCTGGATTGTAGACAATTTCTGCCCCAGTGCCCAATCCAGATTGGAGAGCCGAAACTAATAAGGAGCCCTGAAAAAAACATATTACTATAGTTAGATATCTAGAATATTGAGTAATTTTCTTTTTTCCTCCCTGATCTTTTTGCATTTCCTCTAAAGATGGGAAAGTTTTTACGACAAGAGACATCACAATCGAAGAAGTGATATACGGCATCACTCCAAGGGCAAAAATCGAAGCTCTCTCAAATGCTCCACCAGAGAAAAGATTGATTATGTCAAAAAAGGATTTCCCCTGGCTTGTGAAAACTTTTAGAATTTCTTGCGAATCAACCCCTGGTATAGGGACAAAGACTCCAAGTCTATATATTATAAGTATTAATAAAGTATAAAGAATTTTTTTATTAAGCTCGGGCAATTTAGGTAGCGAGTCTATGGAGCTCATATTTTTGTTATACTCCCACCTGCTAATTTTATTTTCTTTTCCGCAGATTTAGAGAAAAAATTAGCACTCACATCCAGCTTTTTATTTAGTTCGCCATTACCTAAGATTTTTAAAGGATTTTTACCACTAATAATTTTTAGTTTTACTAATACATCAATATCAATCTGATTTACGTTGTCTAATTTGTTAATTAAGCCCACATTGACAACATCATATGCAACCCTGTTGTAATTCTTAAAGCCTCTCTTTGGTGTCCTTAATACAAAACTCGATTGACCACCTTCAAAAAGAATAGGAACCTTCCCACCTGATCTTGATTTTTGCCCTTTGTGACCTCTTCCCGCAGTTTTCCCTTTGGATCCCGGACCTCTAGCTACTCTAGTCTTGTTTTTAGATGTAGACCTTGTCAATTTATTAAGCACTAACTTCACCTTCGGATTTGTTCTTATAAAATTGTTTCGGCAGATCTAAATCGGATGCGGTTTTTCCTAACTGGCCGGCTTTATCCTCAGGATCTGTAAGTTGCTCAAGGCACTTAATCGTCGCGGTCACAACATTGATTGGGTTTCTCGAGCCCAATGATTTTGTTAGAACGTCCTTTATTCCAGCTAATTCCAAAACTGATCTAACTGCTGCTCCGGCTATAACGCCTGTTCCAGAACTAGCAGGTCTAATCATTACCCTGCTAGATAGATATGTAGCATACACTTCATGGTTAATAGTCGTCCCATTTCTATATACCGTAATTAAATTCTTCTTAGCTTTTTCAACAGCTTTTCTTATAGCATCTGGAACTTCATTTGATTTACCCAGTCCGACACCAACCCTTCCTTTCGTATTGCCAACAACCACCAAAGCAGTAAAATGGAAATTTTTTCCTCCTTTCGTAACCTTGGCTACTCTTCGAATGTGTACTATCTTCTCTTCAAATTCTTTGTCTACAACACTAGGCATAATCGCTCTCCAAAATTAAAAATCCAGTCCTTTTTCTCTCAATTTGTCCGCCAATTCCTTGATTTTTCCGTGATACTTATAACCACTTTTATCAAATATGATTTTTTTGATTCCGAGATTCGCTGCTTTAGTTGCAAGATTCTCAGCAATTTCTTTTGTTAGGCCACTCTCCTTGCTATCTGGAGATTTTTTCATTTTTAATGAAGATTCAGAAACAAGCGTTTTACCATTAACATCATCAACTAAATTTACATAGAAATTTTTCAAAGATCTAAAAACATACAATCTTGGAACTTCGCTTGTTCCATGGAGGTATCTCCTCTTCCTTCTATGTCTTTTAATTCGCAATTTGTTCTTACTAGTAGATTTAATCATTCCCTTTTGCACCACCAGCCTTTCCGGCTTTGAGTCTTATATGTTCGTCTGTATATCTAATTCCTTTTCCTTTGTATCTTTCCGGTTTTCTCAATTTTCTAATTTGAGCACTGATTTCACCAACTAATTCCTTATCGATACCAGATATCTTGAGTTGCGTACCTTTGTTTTCAACTTCGGCTGTAATTGAACTAGGTAGGTCAAAGGTTACAGGGTGCGAATACCCCAAATTGAGAACCAGTTCCGATTTAGATTTTATATCACATTTGTAACCAGTTCCATTAATCTCAAGGGTCTTTTGGAATCCATCCTTGACTCCAACAACCATGTTGTTAATCAATGCCCTAGTGAGTCCATGAAGCGCTTTTGTTCTTTTATCCTCAGATTTTCTTCTGACGGAGACTATGCCGTCCGATATATCAACTTCAATACCAGATGGTATTTCCTTTTCTAGAATACCTTTTGGGCCGGAAACTTTCAGCGCCTTATCCGACAACGTCACACTTACGTCGCCATCAATATATATTTGTTTATTTCCTATCCTGGACATCAATTATCACCCTACAGGACGCTACAGAGGACCTCTCCTCCTATTCCTATCTCCCTGGCTTTATTTCCAGTCATTACGCCTTTAGACGTTGAAATTATCGAAGTCCCAAGACCTCCTGTAATTCGTGGAATTTGATTTTTGTTCACATAGACCCTTAGCCCAGGCTTGCTCACTCTTCTGATGTCCCTAATCACCGAACTCTTTTTATCATTATATTTAAGACAAACCGCTGGGCCAAATTGGGTATTACTCACAACTATTGGTTCATTAAATACTGGATGATTCCCTAATACAATCTCCCCATACGGATTGCTACCTTCAACATATTTACCACCTCTTGTAGTTTTTATATCTAATTTCAACTTC
>CAJXCX010000038.1:0-7214 GCA_913051685.1 uncultured Spirochaetales bacterium | reverse complement strand
CATATTAAGTATACAGGTTTTATATAGTTATCGCATATAATATGGCTCCGGAGGAGGGATTCGAACCCCCGACCAAGTGATTAACAGTCACCTGCTCTGCCAGCTGAGCTACTCCGGAATCTAAGATTATCAATTTAATAGAAATGCGCGTCACAGTCAAGCGATTAGTGTATATTGGAAACATAAAAGTATAAAAGTATAATAAATTCAGTATTAATGGACAAAAAAGATAGAAAGAAAGCAAAAATAAATAACCGAAATCGCAACTTGCCCGTACCCGCGAATTCTCTTGAAAGGTATTTAACTGAAATAAGTAATTACGAACTTCTTTCTAAGAAAGATGAATACAAATATGCTCAAGAGTACAGAGAATCGGGGGATATCAACGCCGCGAGAAAACTCATTACGGCCAATTTAAGATTTGTAGTTAAAATTGCTATGGAATACAAAAATTATGGATTAAACATAATGGATATTATTCAGGAAGGAAATCTTGGGTTAATGCGAGCAGTTACTAAATTTGATCCAACAAAAAGATATAGGCTTATATCATATGGAGTTTGGTGGATCAGAGCCTATATACAGAATTTTATAATGAAAAATTGGAGTCTCGTAAAAATAGGTACCACGCAAGGACAAAGGAAGTTGTTCTATAAGATTAGATCCGCTAAGAGCCTCTACAATGAAGGAAATATTTCTCAAGATGAGTATTACGCAAAATTGTCAACCGATTTAAAGTTGTCAATTAAGGAAATAAAGGAAATGGATATAAGGATGGGGGGGAAAGACTTTTCTTTAGATGATGAAATAAAGGCTGAGGGCAAGCAAACTAGAATGGAATTTTTAGCCTCTGGAAGCGAAAATCAAGAAGAAATTGTCATACGAGAAGAACAGAAAAATGAATTAAAAATGGGTATTAACGCCGCACTTAAAGTGCTAAACGAAAGGGAAAAATATATTATCGATAAACGCCTTTTGTCGGACGACCAACATACTCTTGAGGAAATAGGGAGTAAGTTTAAAATCTCTCGAGAAAGAGTGAGACAGATAGAAAAATCAGCAAGAAACAAAATCAGAAAAGTTCTAGTAAAAAGAGGTATTACAGCAGATTTTTGATAATTTCCAAACCTGAATCAAGATTATCTATCTCATCGCAGCCCGCCTGAGCAAGGTTTCTTTTTCCTCCCCCTTTTCCCTTAAATTTGGATGAAATATCTTCTATGATTTTTCTGCAATCAAATTCTTTAATGTCAGCACTTGCCGCACAAATGATTATCGATTTTTTGGAATTGTTTGTTGCCAGTAGACCGATTATTTTTTTTCTTTTTTCTTTCAAATAATCCCAAAGAGTCTTTAGTTGGTTCACGGACATATCGTTTCCTAAATATGAAACCAATCTAATACCACTAATAACCTCGGAGGAATCCAAGATTGTTTTAGCTAGTTTTTCTAGTTGTCCTTTCTCGATATGGCTCAACTTAATCTTAAGCTCATTATTCTCTTTTTGAATTCTCTCTATAGCTGCAGGTACTTGATCCAGAGATGAATTAAGCAAAACGGATGCGTCCCCCAGACCGTGCTTTAAATCACTAATATGTTTGTATCCTGAATCAACTACATGAGCCTCGATTCGTCTAATGCCTGACGATATGGCACCTTCAGATGATATATGTAAAAAACCAAGATCTCCGGTATGTTGTACGTGAATTCCACCACACAGTTCCATGCTAAAATCGCCAATTTTGACGACCCTAACAACGTCCTCGTATTTTTCTTCAAAAAATGCCGTGGCACCGTCTTTAATTGCTTTCTTGTAATCCACATTGTCTCTTATTTCTACTAAGGAATTTAATCGAATTCTTTCATTACATAAACGTTCAATTTCAGATAGAGTATCTCGGTCTATATTAGAGAAATGGCTAAAATCGAATCTAAGTCGGTTTGATTCTACTAACGAACCAGCTTGTCGTACGTGAGTTCCTAATATATCTCTTAAGCACGAATGAAGAATATGGGTAGCAGTATGATGAGAGGCGATTCGCTCTCTCGCAGTTCCTTCTACCAATAATTTACATTTATCCCCATTTTTCAAATTACCATCTTTTACTATGGCACTGTGGACAAATAACCCCTCTTTTGATTTCTGTGTATCGATGATGTCAATTAACAAAGATTCATTACTTGCGGTTCCCTTATCACCTACTTGGCCACCCGATTCAGCATAGAAAGGGGTTTCTGCAAATATTAAACTAATTTTTTCACCTTTTTTCGCACTAAAAACTACCTCATCGTCTTTAATAATGGCAATAATTTTGGATTCGCAAATTAATTTTTCATATCCATGAAAAGTTGTTTGAGTATCGACTTGAAGAACATCATTTAGATTAAGGGTGTCGGCAATTGAGGATTTGAATTTTGATGCTTTTTTAGATGACTGTTTCTGTTTTAACATCTCTTCTTCGTAAGATTTTAAATCTAATGAATAATTGGTATCTCTTAATATGTCTTCGATTAGATCTACGGGGAAACCAAAGGTATCATAGAGTTTAAAAATATTTTTACCTGACAATATTTTTGTTTTTTCACTAGCTGCCATTGCCTCGTTGAGTTGTTCCAGGCCTCTATCGATAGTACTAAGGAATTTCTCTTCCTCATTACGAATTATCGAGATTACGTTTGTATTTTGATTTGCCAATTCTAAATACGGGTCGCTCATTTCGTGAATAATAAGCTCCGAGAGTTTAAATAAAAACGGTTCATTGATTCCAAGTTTTTTGTAATGCCTTACCGCTCTTCTCAATATCCTTCGTAAAACATAGCCCCTACCTTCGCTTGAAGGTATAACTCCATCGGAAATAAGAAATGTAACGGCTCGTGAATGATCGGCTAAAACCCTCATTGAAATATCTGATTCTTCATCATCTCCGTATTGTATCGATAAAGAATTTGCAACATATTTTATAAGATATCCAAATAAATCTGTATCGTAGTTGCTTTCTACATTTTGAAGAATTGATGCAAGTCTTTCTAAGCCCATACCAGTGTCAATACTCGGTTTAGGCAAATCAGAAAGTTTGCCTTCTTCAGATTTGTCAAATTGCATAAATACCAAATTCCAAATTTCTAAGTATCTTCCACAATCACATTCAACGGTACAATGTTCAGAATCTTTACAATCAGCAAAGGTTTCACCAATATCATATAAGATTTCAGAACAAGGGCCACAAGGGCCTGTATCTCCCATAGACCAAAAATTATCCTTATCTCCTAATTTAAAAAGTCTGTCAGGAGGAATATTCAATTGTTCCCTCCATATTTTTTCAGCCTCTGTATCATCTTGATGAATCGTTATGAATAATTTTTCTGAAGGAATTTGTAATTCCTCAGTCAGAAATTGCCACGCGAAATTAATTGCTTCGTCTTTAAAATAATCTCCAAAAGAAAAATTTCCTAGCATTTCAAAAAAAGTATGGTGCCTTCTCGTCCTACCAACATTTTCGAGATCGTTATGTTTTCCTCCCGCTCTTAAAGCTTTTTGGCAGGAAACAGCTCTGGTATAGCTGGTTTTTTCTCTCCCTAAGAAAACATCCTTAAATTGAACCATCCCGGCATTGGTAAATAACAAAGTTGAATCATTATGAGGTATTAAGCTTGAGCTCTGCACCAAGTGGTGACCACGTTGTTCGAAAAAACTAAGAAACTTTCTTCTTATATCAGGTGATTTCATTTTTAATTATTATAATGTGGATATCGGTTAGATAAAACTACTTAAAGTCAGATAATAGATAATTAAGAAGGTGGGGACTCTACGTTAACAAAGACTTTTGTCTTGCTTCTTTTATCAAATTGTACCAAGCCATTTTTTAACGCAAACAGAGTATGGTCCCTGCCAATGCCCACATTTCTCCCGGGTTGGAACTTGGTTCCTCTTTGTCTCACAATAATCCCGCCAGTATTTACTGACTGGCCACCAAAGAGCTTAACGCCTAATCGCCTTCCAGCACTATCCCTTCCATTCTTACTGCTGCCACCACTTTTCGTTGTTGACATTATTTATTTCTCCTCTTGTCTATCGATACAATCTCAACAGTCTGGTAAGATTGCCTGTGACCATTTAGCGATTTAGAATTCTGCCTTCTCCGAAATTTAAAAACCTTTAACTTTTTTCCCTTATCGTTTGATACAACTTTAGCGGAAACTTGGAATGGTTTAAGTTCTGATGGACTAGAGAGGACTTCTTTATTATCTGAAATCATTAATATATCATCAAATTTAATTTCTGCGCCAATATCGGAATTAGTTTTCTCAATGAGAATCTTATCCCCTTCTTTAACTAAATATTGCTTTCCGCCTGTCCTCACTACAGCTTCCATTGTATCCTCCAAAGAAGTATATTCTTACAAATTATTAGTCTTTGTCAATATCAAATAGCTACGATTCAAGCTCAACGTTCCAATAAGACGCATCAATAAAACTCAAGAAGGGCTTCCATTCTTCAAATTTTACAGTCTTTATATATAAATTTGAAAGCAATTCCCAACTAGGCTTTACCGGTTCGTTAATTAACTTCATATTTGTTAAACTCAAATCCTTATTCCCTTTTTGTCTATTGCATTTAATACAGCAACACACAACATTACTCCAAATAGTCCTACCGCCTAAAGATCTTGGAACAACATGATCGATTGTTAGCTCTTGTCGTGCAAATGGCAAACCACAATATTGACATTGTGACCTGTCCCTCTTGAAAATATTATATCTGTTAAATTTAACCTCTTTGGATGGAACTTTATCGTATCGAACAACTATAATAACTCGTGGAATCTTTATTACTTTGGATACGGTTTTGATGCAGTCTTCATTCTTCATAGTTGCAATTTCACTCCAGGATTCGAAATCAAATGTTTCGTAATTTACATTTACGGCCTTGGCGGCACCAATATACAACATTAAAAAAGCTCTTTTGACATTAGTAGTATCAATAGGAAAAAAGAACTTATTAAGGACTAAAACTGGTGTATTAATCATATATATAATTTACCTGAATAAATAATAAAAGAATTTACGTTGGGCTAAGGAGGACATATAATTTACGTATGTACGCATATTTACTCGTTGTTCTGTCCTCTTTGTCATTCGTAATTCCTTTCCTAAATTTCAATCTCTTTTTTTTCTCATGGTTCTCGCTCGTATATGTAATAAACCTTTTAGAAAAGAAAAATCAAAACCCAATTCATCTTGGTCTTCTATTCGGAACTTTCTCGACATTTTTTGGACTCTATTGGATGACCGAAACTATTCATCGTCTAAGTGGTGCCGGGCTTATACCCTCTTTCGTAATCCATCTTGCTTATTCTCTATATGAATCAATCTTTTATATAATAATTTTTTACGCACTTAAATTAATAATAGCGAAAAAAACCAGAAAATTTTATCGATATGGTTTTATTATCTTTTTTTATATCGTTTTAGAAAAATTTTTTCCAAGAGTATTTCCTTACAAGTTAGGTAATACTCAAATATTATTTAATGAACTATCTCAACTAGTTTCGTATTTCGGCTTAAACATATTAAGCATCTTTGTCTTGTTAGCCAATATAGCAATATACGAGTTAGTATTTAAGAAAAATATAAGATTGTTTTATATTTCTCTAATCTTCTTTGTTGGGATGTTTTTCTCGGGTAAATTACTAATTAGTAATTACCCAGAAAGAGAAATCGGACCTGGCACAATATCGGTTGCTGTAATTCAACCCGATAAAGATTTAGATGATTTAGTTAACATCAATAGTGCAATTAAAGAAGATACTTTTTTGACTATTTGGCCCGAAAGCTCTCTTGATAGAGTAGACATTTTTAATAAAAAAGATTCGTTAAATTTTAGAAAAAATTTCGCAAGAAAATTCCAAATAAAAAGTAAATTTATCCTTTTTGGATCAATATATCAAAACAAGGAAGGCTATCATAATGCCGCGATTTTGGTTGATGAAAAAATCAATATAGTAAGTAAATACTTCAAGAGCAAGCTTATGGTATTCGGAGAATATTATCCATTTAGTGCCATAATTTCAAAGATAATTCCTATTTATGACTCGTTCGTCCCATTAAGAGAAGGGGAAATCAAACCCCTTCTGCTTAATAGAGAAAATAAAATTGGAGTGGTTATTTGTTATGAAGATTTGTTCGAGGAAAACTCTATCCTGCTATCACAACGTGGATCCAAAATCTTAATTAATATTACAAATGATGAATGGTATGGAGATTCATTAGCTTCTTACCAGCATTTAATGCTTGCGATTCCAAGAGCTATAGAAAATAGGAAATATTTAATACGGTCAGCGAAGACTGGAATCAGCGCAATTGTTAATCCCAACGGATTGATAGTCAAACAAATAGATATGAACAAGAAAGGTTTCTTAAACGAAAAGGTCGAATTATTAGAAGAGAAAAGTTTTTATACTAAATACCACGGATTGATAAATTGGTTTTATTACATCATTTTAGTATTTTTTCTTGGTACTTTTTTTTATAAACTTAGAAAAAGTGGACATTAGCTTCTTGTTTTCGCTGGGCAATCCCACGGTGAGCCTTAAACAATTCTGCAGCCTTTTATGAGAATCGAAACTTCTAACAATAATATTATTCTTTCTTAGAAAATTATTTAAAGATTTGGATTCTTTAAGTCGAATCAATATAAAATTTGAATCAGATTCAAATGTTTGGACCTTGGAAAACTTATTAAGAAAATCCATTAACTTTATTCTTTCTTTCTTAATTATGGTAATTTTTTGTTTTGATAATTGTTGATTAACAAAATAATCAGATGCTATCACTTGCGACAGTGTAGATATATTATAAGGTAAGCGTATTTTGTTAATCTCATTAATAATTTTTTTATCTCCAACCAAGTACCCTAATCTTAAGGAGGCGAATCCAATTTTTGACATTGTTCTCATTATTAAAAGATTCTCGTTCTTTTTTAGTAATGGGAAATAGGACTGGGTTGAATAATCAGCATAAGCCTCATCAATAATAACCAATCCCTTTGATGTTTTGATAATTTTCTTTATATCATCAGGGTCGAAAGAGTTTCCAGTTGGATTATTTGGAGTTGGTATAAAGATTAAATCAGGATCGTCTTTGCGGATTTTGGAAATCATATTTGCAATATCAATTTGAAAATTTTTATTAAGTTCTACTTTAATTCCTTTTAA